>DATHNR010000189.1:0-4567 GCA_035485835.1 Puia sp. | reverse complement strand
GAATTTTTTTGCGTCTTCGGGTGACCACCAGTCTTTCAGATTACCATCAGCATCATACTGCCTGCCCTGGTCGTCAAATCCATGGGTGATCTCATGCCCGATTACGAGACCTATTCCACCATAGTTAACGGCATCATCACCGGAAGAAAAATAAAATGGAGGTTGCAAAATGCCCGCAGGAAAATTTATGTTATTCTGGGTAGGGTCATAATATGCGTTGATCGTAGGTGGTGTCATCTGCCATTCAGAACGGTCAACAGGTTTCCCGATTTTCGCAATGGATCTGTTATATTCAAAATGAGAGGTTCCACGAAGGTTTGCAATGATATTATCTCTGGTAATATCTATGGAAGAATAGTCTTTCCATTTATCCGGGTATCCGATTTTTTTAACTATTGCGTGCAGTTTTACAATCGCTTTCTGCTTGGTTGAATCACTCATCCAATCCAGTTGCTGAATTCTTTCAGCATATGTAGAGATGATATTATCTATGAGCTGGTTGATTCTTTCTTTATCAGCCGCAGTAAAATATTTCTGAACGTAGATCTGTCCCAGGTTATCACCCAGTTGCCTGTCCACCAGGGTTGTCATTCGTTTCCATCTTTCTTTCATTTGAGTCTGACCCGTTAACAATTTGTTGTATGCAAACTTTGCATCAACAAAATCATGGGATAAATAATCCGCGTCGTCATCGATCACGTGAAAGCACAGATAGTTTTTTATAGTTTCGAGTGATGTATTATTCAGCAGGTTATTCAAACCTTTATAAAATTCAGGCTGGCCAACAAGTACCGTATCTGCAGAAACACCGAAAACGACCATCAGTTTCTTCAGTTCAGGATTTGAACCAACTTTAATTTTGTGATAGTTTTTGATTGGATCCCTTAATTCTACAGGAGCTTTGGAAACTTTGGCCATAGCAGTTTCCAGGTCGAAAACGGATTTAGCTGTTTTATCAGCATCTGCGGGCGACTGGCCCAATAGTAAAAATGTTTTTGTTATAAAAGCTATGTAAGCATCCCTGATTTTTTTGGTGGAGGAATCAGTTTTAAAATAATAATCCCTGCTGGGTAAACCAAGTCCCCCCTGATCGAAATGTGCCATGTTAATCAGACTGTTTCTGTCGTCGGCACTTACATAAAATGAAAAGAATGGAGCGTGATTAATCGCATATTCTTTTGCAATTTCATGAAAGAGTTCTGATTTGCTTTTAATGGCAGTAATGCTATCCAGTTCTGATTTAACAGGCAAATAACCATTCTTCTCAATTCCGGCGGAATCCATGGCACTTACATAAAGATCACCTGTTTGCTGGGCAAGTGTGCCCTTTGTCGCATTTGTAATACCGGCCAGGGAATCCAGAATGCGGTTTAAACGATTCAGCGAACTATCAAGCAGGGTCGAAAATGCACCCCAGGATGATTGCGAAGGTGGAATTTCTGTCGTTTTTAACCAGGTCCCATTAGCGAATAAATAAAAATTCGTTTGAGGTTTAACAGAACTATCCTGCGAACTAATATCCAGAGGATCAGGTTGACTGGCGGACGTATCAGAAATGACAGGCTGATGGCAGGCCATGATCATAAATGCCATTACAAATAAACCAGATAATAACAATTTCATATCATTTTTTTAATGGTCGTGAAAATAGCAATAAATCAATTGGTTAAGTATGGATTATGACGAATGGTTCTGAATTCTTAAAAAATATTCCAAATATTGATAAAATTAAACAAACGTTTAATTAACTTTGCGGCATGAAACCATCTTTATCAATAAAACAGACCCAGTTACTGGATAGTGCGGAGCTGTTATTTTCCCAGAAGGGGTTTGATGGAACTTCTGTTCGTGATATTGCTGAAGCAGCAGGTATCAATACGGCTATGATCTCCTACTATTTCGGTTCAAAGGAAAAACTGATGGAAGAGATTTTTGAAAGAAAAAGCCTGAACCTCCTGGAAAACGTAGAAAAGTTACTAAAAGACGATAATCTGGATCCATTTCAAAAAATGTATGGGCTGGTAGATATATATATAGAAAACATTTTACAGCGCAAGGCTTTTCACCGGATACTTTTATGTGAACAGATAATTAATCAGAATCCTTCCATAATTCAAATGGTGGAGAGGATGAAGACAAGGAATTCTGAAAATGTAAATGAACTCATCCGGCTCGGTCAGAAAAAAGGACTATTTAAAAAAAACATTGATATTCCAATGTTAACGAATACACTCGTTGGTACTGTTTCGTATATGTTGATTAATCTTGAATTTTATAAAAAATATCATCATATGGAAACGCTCAAGGATGAAGAGTTTGAGCGCATCGTCAAAAAGAAATTATCGGTACACCTCAGAACAATTTACAAAGCAATCTTAACACATGAATCTTAGAACCATTTTCAATTCTTTGGCTCTGATTCCGCTCCTTCTTTTATCCGTTTCAGGATTCACACAGGATGGCGGTCGCAAAATATCTTTGGATGAAGCCATTGATCTGAGCATTAAAAACAGTAAACCATTACGCGCTGCTCATGCCCGTATAGATCAGGCTACTGCCAATACAACTGTTTCAAAACAGAACCAGCTGCCTGATTTTAAAATCAGCGGCTCTTACCTCCGGCTTACGCAACCCAACATTGATCTGCAGTATAAATCCAACAGTGGAGGCTCGGCGGCTGCACCCATTGTAGTAAATCAGGCGGCATATGGTACTGCCAATCTGAGCCTGCCGGTCTTCTCAGGATTCAAAATCCAATATGGCATCCGCTCTTCTGAATTCCTTGAAAAAGCAGCTATCCTGGATGCGGATCAGGACAAGGAAGCGGTTATTATGAATACAATTGATGCATTTACAAATTTGTATAAAGCGAGAGCTAACCTAAGGGTTATTGAAGAAAACCTGGCGCAATCGAGATCACGAGACGCAGATTTTGCGAATCTGGAAAAAAATGGACTGCTGGCCCGAAACGATAAACTCAAAGCTTTATTACAAACTGCAAATATAGAACTGACCAAAGCGGATGTTGAGAACAATCTGAAACTGGCTATGGTCAACATGAATATAATGCTGGGATTACCGGAACAAACAGTAATTATTCCGGATTCAGCCAGTCTTGTGGAACCAGGTGATATTAAGGGGCTGCAGGACTATGAACAGCTCGCTCTTCAAAATCGTAGGGATATGCAGGCAATTTCTTACAGAAAAAAGGCTTCTGAAGTGGGTATACAAACGGCTAAAGCAGATTATTATCCTTCACTTGCATTGACCGGCGGTTATATTGTAGCTGATATTCCCGGCTTTATTACTATCACCAATGCCGTCACTTTCGGAGTTGGACTTTCTTATAATGTCTCATCCCTCTGGAAAACAAATGCACATGTTACAGGTGCCAAAGCTAAACTGGCTGAAGTACTGGCAAATGAAGAAGACCTCTATGATCAGGTAAGAATACAGGTGAACCAGGCATATGAGGATTTATTGACTGCCAATAAAAAAATTCAGGTAAGCCAGGTGGCCATAGACCAGGGAATCGAAAACTATAAGATTGTAAAAAACAAATACGACAACAGTCTTTTGACAGTAACCGATTTACTGGATGCGAATGCACTCATGCTTCAAAGTCAGATCAGCCTCGAACTTGCAAAAGCAGATGCCATCGTAGCATATAACACTTTATTAGAAAGAGCCGGTATTTTGGCAACAACGAGAAATATAAAATAATCAACCAATAATTATTAAGTTTTATGGCAACAGCAAAAGAAAATACTGAACAGGCGCAAACCCCCAAAAGAAGTAAAGTATTTCTGATCATTCTAATAGCCCTTGTCGTTGCAGGCAGCTGGTTTGGAATTTCCAAATGGCACCATGCGCAATTACATGCTGAAACAGATGATGCACAAATAGCGGCGAATATCAGTCCCATTATTCCGAGAATTTCAGGATTTGTGAAGGAAGTCCGTGTAACAGATAATCAGATGGTTAAAATGGGGGATACCCTGCTGATTCTGGATAATCGCGACCAGCTTATTAAACTTGAACAGGCAGAAGCTGCCATGGCAACAGCTGAGAGCAATCTCCTCTCTGCTAAAGCAACATCAGCCGCTGCTCAGTCAAATATCGGAACCAGTGAATTTGCGGCGCTTGCGATTGATGGTCAGATCGAAAAAGCAAAAGTGTCTGTATGGCAAAGTACACAGGAATTTGATCGTTATGCAAACCTGATTAAAGATCATTCTGTTACACAACAACAATATGAAGACAAACTGGCTGCCAAAGAATCAGCTGAAAAACAATTGCTGATACTTCAGCAACAAAGGAAACAGGCGAACAGCGCAACAAATGCTGTAAGTATTCAAAGCCAGGCTACTTCTTCGCAGATCAGTATTGCCGCATCAACAGTCAAACAAAGGCAGGTAGATGTGGATGATGCAAAACTGAATTTATCCTATACAGTTCTTACTGCTCCTGCCGGGGGACTTGTTTCAAAGGTAAACGTCCAGGTTGGGCAGTATTTGAGCGCGGGTCAGTCAACCTTCAGTATCGTACTAGATCAGAGTTTGTGGGT
>DATHNR010000188.1:0-3654 GCA_035485835.1 Puia sp. | reverse complement strand
GAAATTGTTTTTTCGCTTCTTTATTGACCGGCTGTGTAATCTCCGCCGGCTTCTGCCGTTCGGGGATGGGACTCTCTGTCTTTTGTTTATTCTGTACGGGTTTCGCCTGGGCGGCCATTCTTTTATTCCATTCCACCCATTCATCATAAGTTCCCTTAAACTCCTTTATTTTGCCATTTTCAATTTCCCAGATTTTGTTGGCCGTTTTTGAAATAAAGAAACGGTCATGACTTACAAGTATGTAACTGCCTTCATATTTATTCAGTGCCTCTGCCAGTAATTCGCAGGAATGAATATCCAGGTGATTTGTAGGTTCATCCAGCAAAAGAAAATTTGCTTTGCCGGCTATCGTTTTCGCCAATGCTACGCGGGCTTTCTCCCCTCCACTCAATACCTTGATCTTTTTTTCCACATCGTCTCCTGAAAAAAGAAAACAACCCAATAGGGTCCTTAGTTCGAGTTCATTTTTCTGAGAGCCCGAATGTTTCATCTCTTCCAAAACGGTATCGTTAATATTCAGTGATTCCAACTGATGCTGTGCATAAAAACTTGCATCCACATGGTGTCCCCAGGTGCGGTCACCCGTAAATGATTCCGTGCCTGCGAGGATGCGCAATACGGTCGATTTACCTTTTCCATTAGCTCCGATGAGGGCTATTTTATCTCCCCTTTCAATTTCAGCTTCTGCGTGATGGATAATTTCAATATCACCAAAACTTTTACTTAAATCCTTTAATTGCACAAGCACTTTACCGGGCTGCCTGTCAACGCGAAACTGTATCCGCATATCAGGTCTTTCCAACTCAACATTTTCAATCCGCTCCATTTTATCAAGTCTTTTCATGGCAGACTGTGCCGCCGCGGCTTTGCTGGCTTTGGCTTTGAAACGTTCTATGAACCTTTCCTGCTGACGGATATAATCTTTTTGATTTTCATAGGCCCTTTGCTGAAGGGTAATCCGCATTTCTTTTTCTTTTTCATAAAAAGAATAATTCCCGTTGTAAAAGTGCAGGTCCTGTTGATAAAGCTCAACTATTTTATGTACCATCCTGTCGAGAAAAAACTTATCGTGACTCACAATCACAACTGAGCCCTGATAATGCTGAAGATATTTTTCAAGCCATTCTATGGAAGGAAGGTCAAGGTGATTGGTAGGTTCATCCAGGAGAAGCAGGTCGGGTTTCTGAAGAATCATCTTGGCAAGCAGCACACGCATACGCCAGCCTCCACTGAATTCGCGGTAAGGCCTTTGCAGATCTGCATTGGAAAATCCAAGTCCCTGTAATACTTCTTCCGTTTTATGATGGATATTATATCCATCCAGCAGATCCATTTCATGAAGCTTGTCGGTGTATGTCAGCAATAATGACTCTGACTGTGCTTTGCCGGCTTTTTCTTCTGCTTCCATCTCATGCGCCAGCTCCTCCAGTTCTTTTTCCAGATTCAGTACTTTATCGAATGCACCCATGGCAACTTTCAGTATGGAATCACCCGTATCAAAACTGAGCAGATCCTGATGTAGATAGCCGATACTTATATTCCGGCTGCGCTCCACGGTGCCTGCAGAAGGTGAATACTCACCCGCAAGCAACTTCAATAATGTCGATTTACCAGTACCGTTATAACCAATCAGGCCAATATGTTCGTTGGGTTGAATATGCCATGTAACATCTTCAAGGATTTTGCGCGCACCGAACTCAAATGTCAAATTCTGAAAACCTGCCAGCATATGATGAATGGGGATTAATTCAAACGCGCAAAATTAAAGCAAATGCATTTAGAATTATCTTTGATTAAATTGATTTTATGAAGAAGGCCCTATTATTGGTTTGTGTTTTGGCCATTGCCCTCGGAATTACATATCTGGTGCTTCATAAAAGCAATTCAGGCAACGTTAATTCAGAAGATAAAGACGTACCCCTGTCAATTAGCTCTAAAACATCTGCGTTTAACCGCTCTTTTGCAGTTGTATTGAATAATTATTACGGTTTGTCTGATGGATTTGCATTGTCCGACAGCTCACAAATTTCAACAGCAGCCGAAAAACTTCATATTTCCATTGACAGTATCCGCTTCGATCAGTTTAAGGCAGATACCGCAATTGTTCAGACAGCTGTCAGTCTCGCCCAATCCATGCAGGGTGAAATCAAAGGTCTTCAGAAGGAGAATACCATGGAACAAAAGAAAAGAGAATTCAATATGATTACAGATGAACTATATTCCCTTATCAGGACGGTGAGGTATGACGGAAGTACGGTTTATCATATGCGCTGTCCGAACGCCTTCGCTGATTCATCGGAAGCTTACTGGTTAAGCCCGGCAAACAAAATTCAGAATCCTTATATAGGAAATATTCACAATTCTGCTAATGGAAATGCCCAGGTTCAGGGTGAAGTAATTGACAGTTTACATTTTACCGCACCTGCGGGTGAATGAGGTAAATTTTCCGTTCATATAATATCTGAGAATGGAAAGCAACTGTGATAATACATTCGTCATTCTAAAAAATGGAACATGAGAAAATTATTTGTTATACCGTTATTATTTCTCGCCAGTGGCATTTTTGCGCAAACCGAAAACCTGGATATGGCCATGATGGCCAAAATCCGTGATGAAGGGATGAATCATTCCCAGGTTATGGAAATTATTTTTAATCTTACTGACGCCAACGGGCCGAGGCTGATGGAATCGCCGGGTTATTTTAAAGCAGCTAACTGGGCAAAAAATAAACTGGCTTCCTGGGGTCTGGCAAATGCAAATCTTGAAGCCTGGGGCAAGTGGGGCAAAGGCTGGGAATTGGAGAAATATTATCTGGCCATGACTTCCCCTTATTATGAACCACTGATCGGATTTCCCAAAACATTTTCAAAAGGAACAAATGGATTAACCCATAGCGATGTCGTATTGATAGATATCAAAGATTCTTCAGGCCTTTCTGATTATCACGGAAAGCTGAAAGATAAAATTGTTATGCTTAAAAGGAATGATTCACTTCCGCTTGGATTTAAGCCGGATGCCAGCAGGTATAGTGATTCAGAACTCACCAAAATGGCAGCATTTGATCCGAAAGCACCTGTTACGCCAAATAATCAAATGGCCGGGTTCGTAGCCGCCGCCCGCTTATTACAGGCAACCAAAAAATTTGCGGATGAGGAAGGGGCGCTGGGAATGATTACGACAACAACACGTAATTCCGACGGAACCGTTTTCGTACAAAACGGAATTCCTTATAATGCAGAAATGTTGCCTGGCCTGAATGATATTTCCATAGCTTACGAGCATTTCATGACCATTCAGCGTTTATTGCAACATCAGATTCCAGTGTCTCTCGACCTGGAACTCAGCGCAAAAATATTTCCTGATGATCAGCAGGGTTATAATGTAATTGCTGAAATACCCGGGACGGACAAGAATCTGAAAGATCAGCTGGTGATGGTCGGTGGTCACCTGGATTCCTGGCAGGGATCTACCGGCGCTACAGATAATGGCGCAGGTTCTGCAGTGATGCTTGAAGTGATCAGAATATTAAAAGCAGTAGGTGTTAAACCACGACGTACAATCCGGATTGCATTATGGGGAGGTGAAGAAACAGGATTGCATGGTTCTAAAAATTATGTAAAGAATCATTTTACGGATACTACGACAAAAAAATTT
>DATHNR010000187.1:0-7383 GCA_035485835.1 Puia sp. | reverse complement strand
TTGAAAATGCTCTGGCAGCAATTGCGGCCTGCCGTAAACTGGGACTAAGCAGTGAAAAGATTATTCCTGCTTTGCAAAATTATAAGGGTGTAAAGAGAAGATTTGAATATCATGTACAGGGCGGCGGTCCGGTATATATTGATGACTATGCGCACCATCCCAGAGAACTTGAAGCCCTGATCAGCAGTGCCAGGGAACTTTTCCCAAACAGAAAGATGACGGTTATTTTTCAACCACATTTATTCAGCAGAACCAGGGATTTCGCAGACGGTTTTGCAAATGTACTCGATCAGGCGGATCAGGTGATTTTACTACCTGTATATCCGGCACGCGAATTACCAATCGAAGGAATCAGCAGTGCAACCATTCTGGATAAAATGGTAAAAGCTGAGAAACAAATTCTTACTAAGCAGGAAACCCTGGCTTATGTGGCTTCCGTTCAACCGAAAGAGAAAATATTGCTGATTACAGCGGGTGCCGGAGATATTGACGAATTGGTTAAACCATTGACAGAAATTCTAAAGGCAAAATGAATATAAAGAGCCCATTGAAAAAGATTTTTACAGTTTTACTCTGGTGCCTGTTGGGCGGCTCCGGACTTGCCATATTGATTGCGGCGATCAATGCAAAAAACAGCAGTCTATGCCAGGGACTTGAAATTGAAATCAATGGAGGGAACAGAGCGCAGTTTCTTAACAAAAAAGAACTGGCCTCTATGCTTGAAAACGAAGGATTAAAAGATTTACTGAATAAAAAAACGGCGTCTATTGACCTGTTGAAAATGGAGGACCTTCTAAAGAAAAACAGCTGGATCAGGGACGCGCAACTTTATTTTGATAACAACCAGAAATTAAGAATTCGTATACAGGAAAGACAACCGCTTGCAAGAATTTTCACAGTTTCAGGAAACAGCTATCTAATCGACAGTGGCGGAGTGCAAATGGCGACACCTGAAAGAACTGTTTTCAGGCTCCCGGTTTTCACAGGTTATCCTGCAGAGAAATTTGGATTAAAACGTGACAGTGCACTGGACCGACAGATCAGGGATCTTGCAATTTTTCTGAATAAAGATCTTTTCTGGTCGAACCAGATTCAGGAAGTGAATATCAGCACCACAAAGACATTTTTAATGACACCACTGATCGGCAACCAGCAGATTTTATTTGGTGACGGGAGCGATTATGAAAATAAATTTCGCCGTCTTTTTATTTTTTATAAACAGGTTATATCCCAAACAGGGTTTGAAAAATATACGGGTATTAATCTGGCATACAAAGACCAGGTAATTGCAATAAGGAAGCAAGGTTTGATATCAAGAGCGGATTCTATTCAGGCCAGAAAAAATGTAATGGAAATGATCCGCATCGCGCAGAAAATGGAATCAGACACATCTAAAATAAGGGAAGTAAAACCGCTGGAAAAAAACACCATTACGGAACAAAACCTCCGGAGTTATGACCTCCCGGATGAAAATGAAAATAAAAACGAAACAGGCAAAAAACTTCAAAAACAACAATAAATTAAACCAAACCATGAACCAGGAACAACCCATTATTGTAGGACTCGATATAGGAACAACAAAGATTGCTGCTATTGCAGGCCGTAAAAATGAATATGGCAAGTTGGAGATACTTGGCTTTGGCCGTGCCAATTCCAACGGAGTAAAGCATGGTCAGGTGCTTAATATAGATGAGACCATCAAGGCAATCCGTATGGCACTCGATAATTGTTACGCTTCCAATCCCAACCTGAGTATTTCAGAAGTCTATGTTGGCATTGCAGGTCATCATATTAAAAGTTTGCAAACACGCGGTGACATTGTGCGACAAACCACAGAGGATGAAATAACGCAGAAAGAGATTGATCAGCTGGTTGCGGACCAATACAAGACATATATTCCCGCGGGCGACCAGATCATCGATGTTATTCCCCAGGAATTTGCCGTAGATAATTTTCAGAATATCATCAGTCCGATCGGATACGGCGGTGTTAAAGTAGGAGCCAACTTCCATATCATTACCGGTGATAAAAATGCAATTAAAAATATCAGCCGGGCAGTTGAAAAAAGCGGGCTGCATACCAAGGACCTCGTATTGCAGCCACTGGCATCCGCGGCTGCTGTGATGGGACAGGAGGATCTGGAAGCAGGTGTGGCCATCGTTGATATTGGTGGTGGTACAACGGACCTTGCTGTATTTTACGAAGGAATTCTCAAGCACACTGCAGTCATTCCTTTTGGCGGGGAAAACATTACGAACGATATCAAAACCGGTCTTGGTGTTTTGAAAACACAGGCAGAACAAATGAAGGTCCAGTTTGGCTCTGCACTTTCGAATGAAGCGAAGGGTAATGCTTTTATTACTATTCCTGGATTGCGGGGAATGCCCGCTAAGGAAATCAGCGTAAAAAACCTGGCAAATATCATCCAGGCCCGTATGAGCGAGATTATGGACTTTGTTTCTTATCACTTAAAACAGGTTGGTCTCGATAATAAAATGCTGAATGGAGGCATCGTGCTAACAGGAGGTGGCGCTCAATTAAAACACCTGATACAATTAACGGAATATGTTACAGGATTAAATGCACGCATCGGATATCCGAATGAACACCTGGCATCAGGTCAAATTGAAGAGCTTGCAAAACCAACTTATTCCACCTGTATCGGTTTAATACTAAAAGGATACAGTGACTATGAACATAACAGAAAGCAGTTTGAAATGACCCATGTTCAGGTGGAAATTCCTACTGCATTGAAAACACCCGATAACACAAAAGAAGAAGTTGTAATCACGGAAGAAGAAAGGCAGGTAAGGAGAGTAACGAACAGAAAGGGCATTAAGGACTTCTGGGGTAAGTTTAAAGACGGAATCATTGACCTGTTTAAAGAAGAAGAAGATCACGCACTGTAAAATTTCTATACAAACCCATTAATTCTATTTTATGATCCAGTTTGATTTACCCAAGGAAAGGTCGTCCATAATTAAAGTGATTGGCGTAGGTGGAGGTGGTAGCAATGCTGTCAACCATATGTTTGGACAACAAATTGAAGGAGTCAATTTTATAATATGTAATACAGATGCACAGGCTCTTGCACAAAGCCGGGTTGCGAACAAAATACAACTTGGACCCTGCCTCACCCAGGGACTGGGTGCCGGTGCAAACCCCGATATCGGCCGTCAGGCAACAGAAGAAAGCCTGGAGGAAATTAAATCCATCCTGGAAGTAAATACCAAAATGGCTTTCATAACAGCGGGTATGGGTGGAGGAACAGGAACAGGAGGTGCACCCATTATTGCAAAAATTTGTAAAGACCTGGGAATACTAACCGTGGGTATTGTAACAACCCCGTTTTCTTATGAAGGCAAAAAAAGACAATTACACGCAGAAGAAGGAATTCATTTATTACAGGACTATGTAGATACACTTTTAGTAATCAGCAATGATAAACTGCGCCATCAGTTTGGAAATCTGAAAATGAAAGAAGCATTTTCGAGAGCAGATAATGTTCTTGCAACAGCTGCTAAATGTATCACGGATGTAATCAATAGTACCGGACAAATAAATGTGGATTTTGCTGATGTATGCACTGTTATGCAGAACGGCGGCGTTGCTATTCTCGGGAGCGCTGTAGCTGCTGGAAACAACAGGGCGCAACAGGCAATAGAAGAAGCATTGAATTCTCCTTTACTTAATGATAATGATATCCGCGGAGCTAAATGGATACTCATCAATATAAATTCGTCTGAAGGAGATTTCGAATTCACTATGGATGAAGTTGAAATCATCCAGCACTATCTGATCAGCCAGGCAGGCGAAGATACAGACGTGATCCTTGGGTTAGGTTATGACGCTGCGCTGGGCGATAAAATTGGTATTACGATTATAGCTACAGGATTTGAATATAAGGATCCGTTTAAACGTGAAGAAAAACCGGCAGCTCCAAAAAAAGAAGAAAAAATTGTAATGCCATTGCAGATGCCTGTCCAGGAAACTTTTAAACCGAAAGAAGCGCCTGTTGCAGAATTTCTTACCAATGAAAAACCCTTAGAAGAAACGGTAAATAATCCAAAAACACCAATTCCTGTTGCATCCATTCGCCAGGAATTGGAACCCAAACTGGTTGAAATTCCCGAACCATCAGGAACACAAAGAAAAGCAGGACCATTTGTTGTTATGCCTGCAAAAACAGAAAGCAGCACTATTATTGAACAACCTGTGGATAAAAAGATCGTGCATGAACCGATAGAATGGATATTTTCACAAGAGACAATTCACACACCGACCTCGGGTGGATATCTTTCCAGGCCTGCCAATATTTATGACGATGAACCATCAGGATCGGAATCCCTACCTGAAGAACTTCCTTTGAAGGACCAGAAGGTCTTTACTGCGGCTGTCAGAAATCCTGCTCAGGATGAAAATCCTTCTGCAGATATGCAGCTCGTATTTAAAGATGAAATTCCAGCGGCGGATGTGCCTGGGGCCCATCAGACACAATCGGAATCTATGGCGAATCAGCCTGCAGAGGAGCCTGCAGTGCAGGACGAAGCAGAAGGCCTGAGACGCCGGGCAGCAGAAAGGATCAACAAATTGCGCAACTTGTCGTTCAATATGAATGCTGCGGATCCGAACAATGAGTTTGAAACTGTGCCGGCCTACATCCGCCGAAACCTGGAACTTTATAATACGGTAACAAGCGTTGAGAGTTTTTACAGTCAGTATGAAGTTAAAGCCGATAAAAATAATCAGGGAGAGATTAGTACCATCAATAGTTTTCTGGATGGCAAGAAACCCGATTAAGAATTTGAATATCGTTTGTTTTTAGTTGTTTAGTCCCTTCCAGCTTTCCGCGGGAGGGATTTTTTTTGAAAAATATTGATTCGATGGATACGGTGATCATTACAGGTGGTACAGGCCTCATCGGAAGGTCCCTTTCAATTTTTCTTGTATCCCGCGGTTTCAGGGTGATCATTTTTTCCAGAACTCCCCGAACATTCAGAAAATCTTCGCCCGAAATCTCTTACGCGGCCTGGAATTTAGATGAGCAATCTGTGAATGAAGAAGCATTTCAACAGGCAAAATATGTCATTCATCTTGCAGGAGCAGGTGTAGCTGATAAACCCTGGACTGACAAAAGAAAAAAAGAAATTGTTGAAAGTCGCACGAGGAGCAGCGATCTTCTTATTAAAGCAATGAAAAGTATTCCCAATAATATCGTTTCGGTGGTGAGTGCATCTGCTATCGGTTGGTATAATCAAAATATTCCAGGTCCTGCTACAGAAACGGATTCACCAGACCCTGGTTTTCTTGGCGAAACCTGTCAGGCATGGGAAAAATCAATACAACCGGTGACTTCTCTGGATAAGAGACTTGTCATTCTTCGGACCGGTATCGTACTGAGTAATGATGGCGGTGCATTTCCTGAATTTGCCAAACCTGTCAAATATGGCATTGCAGGTATTCTGGGAAGTGGAAAACAAATTATCAGCTGGATCCACATAGAAGATTTATGTCGTCTTTATTTGGAAGCGATGACAAACACTGCATGGTCAGGTGTATATAATGCAGTAACACCAAATCCCGTGAATAACAGAACCTTTACCCTGGAACTGGCAAAAAAAATGAAGGGGAGTTTTTTTATACCGATCCCGGTTCCAAATTTTATCCTCCGGCTGATGCTTGGGGAAAGAAGTGAAGAGGTCCTGAAAAGCAGCAACATCAGTGCAAATAAATTAAAACAACAGGGTTTCCAATTTATTTACCCTACAATTGATGCTGCTTTCAGGGATCTCATTCAACATTGATTAATTTTTATTATCATTCTTTACTTTGGATTCGGGCATTTTTGTATCCGAAGGTGCAGCAGTATATAAAGCAGGTGTCACTTTACTTGTGTCGCCCTGGTATACCCATGTAATATCCTTTATATATTTATTGAATGCCTTATTCACATCATCCAAACTTACTTTTTTCATGTCCTCATTGATCCGCAAGGACCTGTGCCAGTCATTAAACAAAACTTCATTAGCAACCAGGGAAGCAGCCTGCGCCGAATTGGTTTCCATCTGGTAATAAAAACTTGTTACATAGACGGTTTTTGTATCCTTTACTTCATCCGGAGTAAAACCACCGTTATGTGTTTTGGTTAACAAATTATCCATGACACCGATATATTTATCAGGGTTCGTAGTGGTAACCTGAATCGTTGTATAAGGCGATAACCCTGGATTGAACCTTGTTTGAGGTGCATAAGACAAACCATTGTTCGTTCTGACTTCAAGGAATTGCCTGTTGTAGAAAATGCGCATGGCAAGTACAAAAGCATTGAAATCTGAAGTTCCTGGCTGTGCACCACTTGTAACTCCCTGAATATAGTTTGTTGCCACATCTCTTTTCTGATCAGCAAAAGTATTTTTTGAAGGAACATAGCTGTATCTGTTCAATTTTACTTCCTTGCCCTGCGGAATATTTTCTGTAAGCTGTTTTATCTTTTGTTCAATGACGGATCGGTCAAGTTCACCCACAACTACAATCAGCATACGTGATTTGGTAAGTATGGATGAATAATATGCTTTTGTTTCAGCAGCCGTAAATTTGCTCACAGTTTCCTCTTCACCAGTTGGAGACTTAGAATAGTCTTTTCCTTTAAAAGCGGTTTCCTTCGCCATTTTTGAAATGGCAAAATCCGGACGGGATGCCTGCGATTTTAGTCCGCTGATGGCATCCTGTTTGATCCGGCTGAATTCAGTTGTATCAAAAACAGGAACGGTGATTGCGTCAACATATAGAGGCCATACCTGATCAAGATCGCTTTTGATACAATTGAGCGTAACGGAAGAATAATCCATTCCGGCAGACCCACCTACTTCTGCACTTACTTTATCCAGTTTGTCTTTAAAACTGTTTTTACTGTCGTTTTTTGTTCCGCATTCTGTGAGTGCAGTAATAGCAAGACTCTCAATACCGGCTTTTTCTGCCGGGTAATTTTGCACACCTCCCTTAAACACCGTAATGATTTCCACGATTTCATTACCGCTGGGTTGAACAATTACTTTCACCCCATTCACCGTCATGTCATAAGCCGGCTTATTCTGCGATTTGGCAGAAAGGAACAATGCTGACAGCATCAGGGCTCCTGCAAGTTTCTTTATTGAATATTTCATACAAATAATTTAGATTTTTTATTTTTAGAAACCAGGTTTGAAATTTTCAGATGCATTTAGTTTTTTATTCATGGCGGGATTTATAGTCATTCCGGCTACAAAAGGCTTGCCTGAAATATATGTAGTGACAAACTTATTAATATCTGCCCGTGTTATCTTTTCACAATTCTTTTCATAATCCGTCATATAATCCAGTCCGGTGCTGCACCATGAATAAGTA
>DATHNR010000186.1:0-5974 GCA_035485835.1 Puia sp. | reverse complement strand
GATGAGTTGGATACGGCGATGTCCATGGGTACCATTGCAACGGTAGAAAATATGTATGGTCATGGTCAGCGGCTTTCTTTAAGTTTTCCTCATGGTGGTGAAAACAGGGGTGGCGAAGTATTAGTGACCTGCGAGAAAAACAACATTCCTTTCATACCTTATTTTTCTTTGGTTCAATCCATGCCAAAGAAAGATGATCGCATTGCCACCATTGCAAAAAAGTACAATGCTACAGAAGCACAAATAAATCTTGCATGGTTGCTTCATCGTTCTCCCTGGATATTGCCCATACCAGGCACCTCTTCTCTGAAACATTTTGCAGAAAATATAAAGGCAACAGAAATAGTGTTGAGCAAAGAGGATATGATTTTTCTGGACTAACACTTGACTTTCAGGTCGATTATTTTTAATTGGTAATCCATCCCTTATGGTTCAATATCTGAATCAGGAAAAGATATCTAAAAAATATTGAATCTTTTATGACAAGATCGAGATATATCTCGCTGGTACTTATTCTGGGCGGACTGACCGCGCTGACTCCTTTTTCGATCGACATGTACCTACCGGGATTTCCGGCTATTGCTAAAGACCTTGCTACTTCGGCTTCGAAAGTTTCGCTTTCACTGAGTAGTTTCTTTATCGGGATTTCCCTCGGACAATTATTATATGGCCCACTCCTCGATCGATTTGGAAGAAAAATACCGCTCTACATCGGACTTTCCGTATACATACTGGCATCCATCGGATGTGTATTTGCACAAACGATCGATGCACTGATCGGTCTCCGCGTCATTCAGGCCCTGGGCAGTTGCGCAGCATCCGTCGCTTCGATTACATTGGTAAGGGATCTTTTCCCGGTAGAGGAAAATGCCAAAGTGTTTGCATTACTAATGCTGGTGCTGGGCGCATCACCGATGATCGCTCCCACGGCCGGAGGATATATCGTGAGTTCCATTGGGTGGCATGCAGTTTTTATTGTGTTGACTTTGATATGTGCCTTGATTTTTTTCTGTAGTATTTTCTGGCTTCCTCCTGGTAAGGCGCCGGATTTAGAATATTCATTAAAGCCAATTCTGATTACAAAAAGTTTTTATTCTGTATTCACCACTCCCCAGTTTTATACTTATTGTTTTACGGGAAGTCTGATGTTCTCCGGCTTATTCGCCTATGTGGCTTCTTCACCAATTATATTCATGAATATTTTCGGTGTTTCTCAAAAAACCTATGGATGGATCTTCACGGTTATCTCAGTTGGCTTCATTGGCGCGAGTCAGCTGAATAATCTATTGCTGAAACGATTTAACAGTCAGCAGATTCTTCGTTTTATTTTGATTTGTTATATGGTGTTGTCGATCGTTTTTTTTATTTTTTCCCAAATGGGTTGGCTGAGCCTGCCGGTCATAATGATTTTTCTAATCTTCTTACTCGGCTGCATTGGTATTGCCAATCCAAACACAGGTGCGCTGACGCTGGCTCCCTTCGATAAAAATGCCGGAACAGCATCATCACTATTAGGCGCTATTCAGCTGGGTTTAGGTGCGGCACTCTCTGTATTCATCAGCCTATTTGAAAAGCCTTCGCTGACACCTCTGGCCATCTCCTTTCTCATATCGTCGCTTCTGGCATTTGTAATGTTGAATCTGGGAAGCAGGCAGATTAAGATAGGAGATATGAGATATGAGATATGAGTTATGAGATATGGGTTATTCTAACTTTATTTAAATGGTGGTTATGTAATTCCAAAAAGGCTTGCATCTGGTAATAAAATACCAACCATGCGATACCTAATTTCAGCTGGCGTTGCCATGCTCATGTTCCTTATGGCCTTTAGCCCTTCCCAACAATTTAAAATTTCAGGATTTGTAAAAGACCAGAATGGAGCGCCTGTTATGGGGGCGACGATTATGGAAAAGCAAAGTCATCACGCCGTTCTCAGCGGAAGTGATGGAAGTTTTTCTCTACAGGTATCCAGTCAACAGGTTGTTCTGATCATTCAATTGATCGGTTATGAACAACAGGAGCTCTCTTTAAATGCAGATGACAAGCCTGTAAATATTGTGCTCAAAGTCTCGGTTCAAAATCTTAATGAAGTTGTAGTAACCGGTTACGGTGTTATGAGAAGAAAGGATATTACTGGAAGTGTAGATAAAGTTTCAGGCGGATACTATAAAGCGCCTCCGGGCATTTATCATAAAAATGAAACAAGATTTTACCAGGGAAATACCAACAAGTCCCAATGTTCAGACAGCACCGTTTTCAATACCGAAGAATATGATGCAATCAAAGAAAATCCATTTTTAACAGCCAGAGAAAATCCATTGTCGACATTCTCCATCGACGTAGATGCGGGTTCTTATAGCAATGTGCGTAGGTTTCTTCAAAATAGCGAACTACCACCGGCTGGTGCAGTGAGGATCGAAGAGCTGATAAACTATTTTCATTATGATTACCCTCAACCAGTGAACGATGACCCTTTTTCAATTAATACAGAAGTAAGTGCCTGTGCCTGGAGTCCGAAACATCAGCTGGTTATGATCGGCCTGCAGGGCAGAAGGATACCTACCGAGAACCTGCCTGCTTCCAACCTGGTATTTTTAATTGACGTGTCGGGATCAATGTTTGAGCCGGAAAAATTACCGCTGGTGCAAAAAACACTTAAAATGCTGGTTGATCAGTTAAGGGAACAGGATAGAGTTTCACTGGTGGTATATGCCGGCAATGCAGGACTCGTACTTCCTTCCACCCCCGGATCTGAAAAAACTAAAATTAAAGATGCCATTGACGCACTCGAAGCAGGAGGCTCAACTGCAGGCGGCGCGGGTATTCAACTTGCCTACAAAGTGGCCAAGGAAAGTTTTATAACGAAAGGGAATAACCGTATCATTCTTTGTACAGACGGAGATTTTAATGTGGGTCCGAGTAGTGATTCAGAACTCTTTGAAATTATCGATAAAGAAAAGAAATCGGGCGTATTCCTTACAGTATTGGGATATGGCATGGGAAATTATAAAGATGCCAAGATGGAAAAACTGGCAGACGAAGGAAACGGCAATCACGCCTACATAGATAATGAATCAGAAGCAAAAAAAGTACTTGTCAATGAATTTGGCGGAACCTTATTCACCATTGCCAAAGATGTAAAACTTCAAATTGAATTCAATCCTAATAAAGTTCAGGCTTACCGTTTAATTGGCTATGAAAACAGAATGTTGAGTAAAGAAGATTTTAATAATGACAATAAAGATGCGGGTGAACTGGGGAGCGGACATACCGTTACCGCGATATATGAAGTAATCCCGGTGGGTGTAAAAGATGAATTCTCCCAAAAAACAGACCCATTGAAATATCAGAAACAGGAGAAGATCAATTTGAATAATTCGACGAATGAATTGATGACGATAAAATTCCGGTATAAGAAACCTGATGGAGATATTAGTAAACTGATCGTTCATCCTGTAGCCGCCTGGAAATTAACTGGCAACGGTTCTAATAATCTTCAATTTGTTTCCGCGGTGGCAGAATTCGGAATGCTGCTGAGAAACTCTTCATTCAAACAGGATGCATCCTTTGATCAGGCTTATATTCTGGCCAAAAAATCTTTAGGGGACGACAAAGAAGGATACCGCAAAGAGTTTCTGCATTTATTGTTAGATGCAGAAAAACTGACAAGGGTAAAAGCGGGCAAAGAAGAGCCAGCTCTTTCAAAAGTGAAGGTTTTATATTAGTGGCAGGATGAGTATGTAAAAAAATAGTATTGGCATTAGGGTTGAAATGTCTTTAATATTGGTTAACTTTTAATACTGCTTTCATTCAACCCATGCTCAGAAGATTTTTTTGTATACTCCTTATTGGTTTTCATTTAAATACCAAGGCGCAATTCATCCTTGAACACATAAATATTATCAACACCCTTGATGGAACCGTAACAAAGGATCAAACCATTCGTATTGAAGATGGATTGATTAAATCCATTTCGCATCGCACGGGTAATGATTCTAAGTTTACAGTCTATGATTGTTCGGGTAAATTCATCATGCCGGGTTTATGGGATATGCATATTCATGATGCAGATGATAGTTCAACGCGTTATGAATACGTTCCGCTCTTCCTCGCGAACGGAGTGACTGGTGTCAGAGATATGTGGGGAAACAAAGAGATGCTGAAACTGAGAGACGAAATTAAAGCCGGGAAATTCACAGGTCCCCGCATGATTGTAGGTAGTCCCATCATCGATGGAGAGAAACCTTTTTTCCGTCGTTCACTTTCTGCTAAGACACCGGAACAGGGTCGTCACTATGTAGATAGTTTAAAAGATGCGGGATATGATTTCATAAAAATATATTCTCTGCTGAGAGAGCCGGTTTACCTGGCCATCGCTGATGAATGTAAAAAGAAATCGATACCCATGGAGGGACATTTACCAATTGAAATCGGATTTGAAGAAGCTATAGATGCGGGGCAACGAAGTTTTGAACACAATTTCAATATCAATCGTTACCTGAGCAGGAGAGAAAAACCTTCACTTCAATGGGCTCATGATTACCTGGACACTGCACATGTTGTACAGGCTACGGAGTTTATGGTGCACACAGAACCAACCGGTATTTCTCAAAAAGATTTCTATTTGCCCGATGATGTATTGGATAAAATGCGAACGAACAGGGTAGCGATCGTCCCAACACTTACTTTAATGCAGGGACGAGGATTAAGTACCATGCAAATGGTCAAGCAGACACAGGGCCTCAATTACCTGACCGAAGACTTCGTCAAATACTGGGAACACCAGGAACCTATATTTCCTCCTGAATTTTTGAAATCATTTGGAGCTGCAGCCAAATTCCTCATGGATAAAAATGTACTGATCCTTGCAGGCACCGATGTAAACAATCCTTTTTGTGTTCCGGGCTTTGGGCTTCAACAGGAATTGATAAACCTGCGCGATGCGGGTCTCTCCAATTTGCAGGTTATTCAGACAGCTACTATTAATCCTGCAAGATTTCTATTTATGGAAAATGTTCTGGGTACAGTCACCGAGGGAAAATTCGCGGATCTGCTGATTCTGGACGACAATCCACTGAATGATATCAGCAATACGCAGAAAATATTTGCGGTGATCGTGAATGGTAAGTATATCTCTCATAATGATATCACGGATATGCTAAAGGCGCAAAGGAAAAGATGAACTCAATCTGTTCGGAGTGATTCAACAGGATTAGCCATTGCTACTTTGATGGCACGCGAACTCACGGTGATCATGGCAATGAATAGAGCAACTGCGCCCGCCAGAACAAATATCCACCAGCTGTTATGTATCCTGTATGCATAGTCCTGCAGCCATTTATTCATCAGGTATCCTGCTATCGGTGAAGCGATCAGTATTGCAATCAATACCGGCTTAATAAAATCTCTTGAAAGCATCGATACAATCGTGCGCACATTAGCGCCTAGTACTTTTCTGATACCGATTTCTTTTTTCCGGTTCTCTGCTGTAAGTGCTGCCAATGCAAACAGACCGATACACGAAATGAAAACACCGATGGCCATTGCCAGGTAAACAAGCTGCGAAGTTTTTTGTTCTTTGCTGTAGAAGTCTGCAATGGCATCATCATAAAAATGATAAACGAATGGCTGACCTGGAAATATTTCTTTCCAGTCCTTTTCAATATCATCCATCGCATCTGTAAAATGACCAACGTCTTTTCCCTGAGTCTTCAATTTTATACTATAGGAATTTTCATTCGCTGGTATTGAATACATCACCAGCGGTACAATTTTTCGGTTGAGTGGTTGCAGGTTGAAATCAGATACCACACCAATCACTGGAATGGGATATTGATGTCCACGCAGATCCGGACCTCCGCTCGACAGGAACTTGCCGATTGCTTTTTCAGGATTTTGAAATCCCAGCATTCTCGCGCAGGTTTCATTAATGATGACTGCGTGCAATGTATCTCCCGCAAAGAAATTTCTGCCA
>DATHNR010000185.1:0-8569 GCA_035485835.1 Puia sp. | reverse complement strand
TCCTGAATTTTTTTTCTGATATCGGCTTTCAGGTCTTCATTATGCTGAAGCAGGGGTTCCTGCAGGGATTGTTTTCTTGCCTGGTAATTTTGTTGCATTTGGGAATATTCCTGCTGGGCCTGTTCGTTTTCAGTCTGCGTCATTGTCTTTGCATTCTTCTGCCATTCAGTAATTTTTTTCTGGTACCCTTTTTCCATACTGCTCAGCTCAGCATTCATTTCATTTTCTCTTCCCTTAACCTGTTCGAGTACATCTTTGAAATACTGATAGTGTGCTTCCAGGGAATCTGTATCGAAATAAGCCATTCTGAAATTATTTCCTGACGGCTGATTTCCTTTATTGCTGGAAACAATAACGGCGGCAGCCGGTTGAGGTTTGTGGTATATAACATAAAATAAAACACCGGTAAGTAGTAAGGCCAGTAACCCCGGTACCATTGCAATATTTCTCATAACAATAAATATAATTTGAAGGGTCTGTATACCAGATATAAAAGTAGGAAGCATTTCTGCTTCCTACTGCATATTAATTCTTAAAATTTCTGTTTATTCATCCTCGTCAAACTGCATGGCTTCACGGGTGTTTTGGAGTAATTCATATTCCTCCTTACTTCCTACGATCATGTTTTCAAATTCCCGCAAACCTGTACCTGCCGGAATCGGATGACCAGTGATTACATTTTCTTTCAGACCCATCATGTCATCTGTCTTACCCTGTATGGCTGCTGAAGAAAGTACCTTGGTCGTTTCCTGGAACGATGCAGCTGAAATCCAGCTTTGAGTTCCGAGGGAAGCTTTGGTAATACCCAGCAACATGGGCGCTGAAGTAGCCGAATGCGCATCCCTGAATTCTGCGAGTTTTTTATCGTTCCTGCGAAGGATCGAATTTTCCTCACGCACTTCACGTAAACTCACAATCTGCCCGGGTTTCAGTTTGGTTGAATCACCTGCATCAGTGACAACTTTTTTGTCAAAGATCCAGTCATTTTCATCCAGGAATTCAATCTTGTCAACGGTTTCATCTTCAAGGAAACGCGTATCTCCCGGATCGACAATATTTAATTTACGCATCATTTGCCTTACAATGACTTCAATATGTTTGTCATTGATCTTTACACCCTGCAAACGATACACTTCCTGGATTTCATTTACCACATATTCCTGCACTGCAAAAGGTCCTTTGATGGCAAGTATATCGGCTGGTGCAACCTGTCCGTCAGACAGCTGAGCACCGGCTTTAATAAAGTCACCATCCTGTGCAAGGATCTGACGTGTAAGCGGAACAAGGTATTTTTTGATTATACCGTCTTTGGCTTCCACAATAATTTCACGGTTACCTCTCTTGATGTTACCGAATGTAACCACACCATCAATTTCAGATACAACCGCTGGATTGCCGGGATTTCTTGCTTCAAATAATTCCGTTACACGTGGAAGACCACCCGTGATATCACGAAGTTTTCCAAGTACGCGTGGAATTTTTACAATAACCTGTCCGCCACGCACCTCTTCCCCTTCTTCCATAATAATATGGCTACCCACAGGAAGATTATAGTTTTTAATTTCTTTACCGCCTTCTACAACGATACCGGGAATTTTTGTTTTATCCTTCGTATCAATTACAACTTTCTCACGGTGACCCGTTTGTTCATCAGCCTCTTCACGATAGGTAATGCCTTCAATTACATTTTCAAATTTCAGCTTACCACTGATTTCACTGATGACAACATTGTTGAACGGATCCCATGTACAGATCACATCGCCTTTGGATACTTTCTGTCCGTCTTTTACAGTCAGCGTAGCACCATATGGAACGTTATTGGTAATTAAAAGTCGGTCATTCTTCACATCCATAATCCT
Source organism: Puia sp. (assembly GCA_035485835.1). Taxonomy (GTDB): domain Bacteria; phylum Bacteroidota; class Bacteroidia; order Chitinophagales; family Chitinophagaceae; genus Puia. The sequence continues at coordinate 6,710 of DATHNR010000185.1, read as the reverse complement.
TACTTCACCGGTACGACCGATAACAACAGGTACCTTTGCACCATCATTATTTTCTGCCAGTACCGTTCTCAATCCATCGAACTGAATCGTACCGTCGAATTTAGCCATCAGGGAAGATTCTACTGACGCAGATCCGGCAACACCACCCACATGGAAAGTACGCAGTGTAAGCTGTGTACCCGGTTCACCGATTGACTGGGCAGCGATGATACCAACAGCATCACCTTTCTGTGCGGTATAACCTGTTGCCAGATTCTTACCATAACATTTCACACAAACACCTCTTTTACTTTCGCAGGTAAGTACCGAACGGATTTCAACAGTTTCAATTCCTGCTTCTTCAATTTTCTTGGCAACTTCTTCAGTGATCTCAATTCCTCCATTTGCAATGATCTTGTCTGTTGCAGGATCATAAACATCATGAAGGGATACGCGGCCAAGAATACGATCGTATAATGGTTCAACGATATCTTCATTATCCTTCAATGCTGTGGTGGCAATACCTCTCAGGGTTCCGCAATCTTCTTCCTTGATAACAACATCCTGTGCAACGTCCACAAGACGTCGTGTCAGGTAACCGGCATCAGCTGTTTTAAGAGCCGTATCCGCGAGACCCTTACGGGCACCATGCGTTGAGATAAAATAATCAAGTACATTCAGACCACCCTTAAAATTTGAAAGAATCGGGTTCTCGATGATTTCACTTCCGGTGGATCCTGATTTCCTTGGTTTGGCCATCAGTCCGCGTATTCCGGCCAGCTGTTTAATCTGCTGTTTGGATCCACGGGCACCTGAATCGAGCATCATGTAAACAGAGTTGAATCCCTGTTTGTCAGAACTCAGTTCCCTGATCAGCGTTTCTGTGATCCTGGTATCCACGCGTGACCATATATCCACGATCTGATTATATCTTTCATTATTCGTAATCAGACCTGTATTATAATTATCCCACACTTCATCCACTTCCCCTTTCGCATTCACCAGCAATTCTTCCTTGGTATCCGGGATGATGAGGTCATTGATACTGAATGACAATCCTCCGCGGAATGCCATGCGGAATCCAAGCGTTTTAATATCATCAAGGAATTTGGCCGTCTTGGGAACATTCGTCCATTTAATGATATTACCAATAATTTCACGAAGTGATTTCTTGGTGAGAAGCTGGTTTACAAAACCAACTTCCGCTGGCGTATGCTGATTGAAAAGTACACGGCCTACCGTAGTTTCTAATAATTTCTTCTCCAGTACATCATGCTCGTTTCTTACATTCACTTTTACCTTGATGTATGCATGCAAATCAAGCTGTCCTTCGTTATATGCAATGATCACTTCTTCAGGACTGTAAAAAGCTTTCCCTTCGCCTTTCACTTTTTCTGTTGCAGTAGATTTCTTTCCTTTCGTTATATAATATAATCCCAGTACCATGTCCTGCGAAGGCAGTGTAATTGGTGTACCATTTTGGGGATTCAGAATATTATGGCTTGACAGCATCAGTAACTGAGCTTCCAGCACTGCCGCACTGCTCAGCGGAACGTGCACCGCCATCTGGTCACCATCAAAGTCTGCGTTAAACGCAGTACAAACAAGGGGGTGCAACTGAATAGCCTTCCCTTCAATCAGTTTAGGCTGAAATGCCTGAATTGATAACCGGTGAAGTGTTGGAGCACGATTCAGCATCACAGGATGACCCTTCAGTATATTTTCCAGGATATCCCATACAATGGCTTCTTTACGGTCAACCAGTTTACGTGCTGATTTCACGGTTTTCACAATACCTCTTTCAATCAGCTTACGAATGATAAACGGTTTGAAAAGTTCAGCTGCCATATCCTTTGGCAATCCGCATTCATGAAGTTTTAATTCAGGACCGACTACGATTACAGAACGACCGGAATAGTCTACACGTTTTCCTAGAAGGTTCTGACGGAAGCGACCCTGTTTTCCTTTCAGCACATCGCTCAATGATTTCAGCGCTCTTCCGCCTTCCGCTTTAACTGCATTGGATTTACGGCTGTTATCAAAAAGGGAATCAATGGCTTCCTGCAGCATTCTTTTTTCGTTACGCAGGATTACCTCAGGCGCTTTGATTTCAAGCAAACGTTTGAGACGATTGTTTCGGATGATCACCCTGCGATACAGGTCATTTAAATCTGACGACGCAAACCGGCCGCCATCCAGGGGTACCAGCGGACGCAGTTCGGGTGGTATAACCGGAATATATTGCATAACCATCCACTCAGGACGGTTTGTGATTCTCGTATTTGCATCACGGAAACTTTCAACCACACTCAGACGCTTTAATGCATCTGCCTTACGTTGCTGTGAAGTTTCATTGGCAGCAGCAGCACGCAGGTCAAAACTCAACTGATCGAGGTCTATGCGCTGTAACAGATCGTGCACAGCCTCAGCACCCATCTTTGCGATGAATTTTGTCGGATCATCGTCAGGTAAATATTGATTGTCCTTCGGAAGTGTTTCGAGTATTTCAAGGTATTCTTCTTCCGTCAGCAGGTCGCCCTGGTTCTGGTTTTTATCTGCGCGAATACCAGACTGGATCACCACGTATCTTTCATAATACACTATGCTCTCCAGCTTCTTCGAACTCATTCCCAGAAGATAACCGGTTTTGTTCGGAAGACTTTTGAAATACCAGATATGAACAACAGGAACAACCAGTTTAATATGTCCCATACGTTCACGGCGAACTTTCTTTTCAGTTACCTCCACACCGCAGCGGTCACATACGATCCCTTTATAACGGATCCTTTTATATTTTCCACAGGCACATTCGTAATCCTTAACGGGTCCGAATATGCGCTCGCAGAACAAACCATCCCTTTCGGGTTTGTAAGTTCTGTAGTTTATGGTTTCAGGCTTTAAAACCTCTCCATAAGATCTTTCCAGAATGGAATCGGGAGAAGCAAGCCCGATGGTAATTTTTGAGAAAGTGGCTTTGGGACGATTTTCTTTTTTAATAGCCATATGTTAATATCAGGTTTTTAAAAGATAAGTTACCACCCATGCATTTACAAAGCAGTTTAAAACAGGATGACTTCACCCCTTTTCGCAACTTACTTTGTTGAAAATCAATAATTTACAGAGAAAATGATTCTGAAAATGCCAGCATAAGGAGGGCAAAGGTACGTGCTTTGTATTAATTTACCAAGATAAGGTATCCACCCGGTCAGGTAATTTAGACCCCTTGAAGGACACCGGTTTTTGGTCTTTTTTCCATATCCGCATAAGCAAAAGAAATCGTCAGCAGGGAAAATAACAAATAAGGTGTAAGATACCGTTCTTCATAAAAAGGGTAAAGAAGAAACCGTAGGAGAACAACCGCACAAACTGTGTAAAAAATATAATTCGCTTCCTTTTTCCAATTGAATCCCCTGCTGAGCCCGGAAATAATAAAGATTACGAACAGGTACATAAAAAAAGACCCTGGAATAACATAAAAGTATAACCCTATATTTCTTAAATATTGTCCTGGGGGTTCCGAAAAATCAGGATCCATAAACCAGAGGAAATGATGGGTGGCAGTGAGATTGACAAGAAGTGCGATCCCTATCAAACCCAAAGACATCAGGATATATTTTTTTGTATCCAGCTTATTTGCAAATCCATCAACCGGCCATTTCCATAATGCAAAAAGAAATATCAATTCCGAAACCACATTATCAAGACGTGTACAGATTGCGAGCATGAAAAGGGAATACCAAAGAATTTTACTTCTGCCGAAATAAATCAGAAAAACAGCATTCAGTAATATGAAACAGGACAAGGAATCCGGTGTAGAAAGTCTGGCCAGCAGAAGAGTTGGAAAAATTAACATGCAGACCATGCTTACCAGAAAGGTTTTAACCGGATCCAGGCGTTTTATAACAACCTGCCAGATACTCAGGCCGATCAGAAAATAACACAACAGAGACGGTACGAGGGTTGCATGGATATAAGAAAATCCCAATTTGTGAAAAGTCAGTACTAACAATACATAAAAGGGTTTGATCCTGTACCTTTCGAATATCATCTGATCGACGCTGCTGATCCGGTCTGCATGATCCTGATATTCTTTTGAAGGAAGTTCCTGCCGGAGAACTTCTTTCGTCCTTTCAACAACACCCTCCATTGAACCCTGTTCTTTCTCTATGACAAGGGCAATATAAAATGGCATATCTCCATTATGTCCGGGAAACCTTGATAAATAAAATGTTGTCAGGGAAAGCGCGAGGATATAAAAGAGCCAAGCATTTCTAGAAAACATATTTTAATATTTTGTCTGCTGCATTCCCAGATCCCTTTTTATCTGTTCTCCATTTCTTTCTAGAAACTTTTCCCTGATTATTTTTTGAACCGGAACATTTCTGATTTTGCTTTCAAGCCAGGAAATAATATCCAGGTAAACAAAAGCACGGGTCTCGAATCGGTTTTTTTCGTAGGTCTTCAGTCTTGCCAATAATTTCGGGAATTCAGGCTTAAGCTTTGAGGGTTCCAGTTTAAATGATTTCCTCAGAAAACGGAATATTTCTTCCTCAACCTTGCTCAGGTTTTCCATTTTTGCCATAAATCTGTAAACCGATTTAATCAGGTATTCCAATAAATTCTCATTCCCTAATTCGTAGTGTGCAATCAGATGGAGTAATCTTGAATAACACTGCAGATCAGTTCGAAGGTCCATCTTCCAGTTAATGATTTTATTAAGATATTTTATGGTATGCTCGTAATCACCGCTGCCAAAATAAAGGCTGGCAAATTTGTAATAGAAAATAAGTATCCGGTGCCTGTCCAGGTAAATTTCATATTCCTTCAGTTTTTCTTCAATATAAGGAACCAGGGCCAGGCCTTCTGTAAAAGTACCGTCAATGAAATGCTGATTGATTTTAGCAATATGCAGATAAACGAAAGTCTGTATGCGGTTGTTATCATTTTCCTGGACGGCTTCTGAATGAAAAAACTTTTCAAAACGGATGAGAGTTTCCAAAAATTTTGGATAGTTCAGCAGGTCGAAATGTGCGCCCAACAGGTTGTGCATGCCTTTGATATAATGAGCAGTCTCAATCGGGATCATGGCAGGTTCCTTATCGAATAATTCAACCCAGCGATGGGTGTAACGATAGTAGGATAGAAAATCCTGTCCGATAAAAGCAAACCAGCTATAACTCTGAAACAGGTAGAGATTTTCATAGAACCCATTTACTGCAGGCATTTTTGCGGGGAGTCTTGATTCGAAGAATTCCTTCACTGCGATCTCATCTTTTTCGTTTCGGGCAACGCCGTGTTGGATATACCATCCATATAGCTGAAGCGAAAGACTGGAAAGAGTTCCCGCCAGAATAATCTGTTCATTCACAGCCTGCATTTCTTCAGCCAGCCTGCCGGCCCTGTCCTGCATACTGCGGGTAATATGAAGGGCCTCGATTTTTTGTTCGAAGAAAAGGGTTTCGAGAACATAACTGTATTGATGGAATTCACGGCCCATTTCTTTGATCCTGTCAAGTACTTTCAGACTTTGTAAATACAATCCCTGATTATAAAGGATCTCGGCATAATCCAGCTGTTCGTGCAACTGAAGAAAAATATTATTCTCACCCCTGATCAGGCGGAGGCTGGAAAGGATCTGTCTATACAAATGGGCTTTTACATTCGAAAGCTGCTGTTTGCTCAGCCGTTTGTTTTTAGTAAGAAGCTCCATTTCATCGTAAGCGTCCATTTTATCCAGCGCATCGAATAAATAGATGATTTTCAGGTCCTCTGAAGCTGTATTTCGCTTAACATACAATTTGAAATTGCGTTTCTCAGACTTTTTCAGAGATTTAACAAGTTGAAACAAGGTATCAGATGAGCGGTTGGGCATCGTAATTTGAAACGTCTGAATTAAGGACTGGAGCGGGTTTCAGCGGTTGAACCCCCATTTCTGAACTGTAATTCAAACAGGATTTTGATTTGTATACTGAATCAAACAAAAATAACTTCGATTCAACTCATTTCCCAAAACGATATGAAATCCGATAAAATTTACATTTTCGATACCACCCTGCGTGACGGGGAGCAGGTCCCTGGCTGTAAACTGAATACAAAGGAAAAGCTGGAACTGGCCCTGGAACTGGAACACCTGGGGGTGGATATCATCGAAGCGGGATTCCCGGTATCCAGTCCGGGGGATTTTCATTCTGTTGAAGAGATCTCAAAAGTGGTTCGTCATGCCAGCGTTTGTGCTTTGAGCCGTGCCGTAAAGGCGGATATTGAAGTTGCTGCAGACGCTCTCAAAAATGCCAAACATCCCAGGATCCATACAGGGATAGGAACTTCAGACTTCCATATCAAATCCAAATTCAATTCCAACCGGGAAGAAATTATAGAAAGAGCTGTTCAGGCGGTGAAATGGGCCAGGAATCGGGTAGCCGATGTAGAGTTTTATGCTGAAGATGCCGGCCGTACGGAAAACGCATACCTGGCTCGTGTGATCGAAGCAGTAATAAAAGCCGGCGCCACGGTAGTTAATATTCCGGATACAACCGGATACTGCCTCCCCCATCAGTACGGTGAAAAAATTGCTTACCTCGTTAACCATGTAAAAGATATAGACAAAGCCATTATATCATGCCATTGTCATAATGACCTTGGTCTTGCAACGGCCAATTCTATCTCAGGAATTATTGCGGGGGCGCGACAAATAGAATGTACCATTAATGGCCTTGGGGAAAGGGCCGGTA
>DATHNR010000184.1:0-5215 GCA_035485835.1 Puia sp. | reverse complement strand
CCGTTAAAAACCCTATATGAAAACTTTTCTGACGGCTGTATTTGAAAACACACGCCCACTTTCTAAAAAGCTTTTGTTTTCCTCTTTTATGGCCGGTTATCTCCTGGCAACCCTGCTCTTCGCTTTATTCAGGCCCCAGGTGCATCATTTTTTAAATTCAATTTTTCAGAGATTGTGAATTTACTTCTGGCCATAATTAATATCATTCAAAGAGACAGGAAAAGATCCATTGCTCTTTTTGATCTTAAAAGGAAATTATACCATTCAAGGCTCAAAGCGTAACGCTTAACGCATAACGCCAAACGCAAATCGGGTCAAAAAAAAACTCACCTTTCAGTGAGTCTTTTCTTTTTATTTTTTCCTATATAAAATATAAGGTTACATCGCCGCCAGCTGCACTTTCTGTTGCAACTCTGTTACATTCTCGCGGAATAAGCTATCAGTATCCATCAGGTCTTTTACCGTCTGGCAGGAATGTATGACCGTGGTATGATCCCTTCCTCCAAAATGCTCACCTATTGTTTTTAATGAATTCTTTGTAAATGCCTTTGCCAGGTACATAGTGATCTGACGCGCCTGAACAATTTCCCTTTTTCTCGTTTTCTGCAAAAGCTTATCATAGGGCAGATCAAAGTATTCACAAACCATTCGCTGGATGGTTTCTATTGTTATTTCCTTACTGCTCGTTTTTACAAAATTTCTCAGCACTTTCTTGGACAACTCCAGATCTATTTCTCTCTTGTTAAGCGAAGACTGTGCCAGAAGGGATATCAATGCACCTTCCAGTTCACGCACGTTGCTGTTGATATTATAAGCCAGGTATTTTACCACTTCTTTAGGCATTTCAAGACCATCATTCTTCATCTTTCGTTCCAGGATTTCAATACGGGTTTCATAGTCTGGAACCTGAAGGTCGGCGCTAAGTCCCCACCGGAAGCGACTCAATAGTCTTTCCTGAACCCCTTCCAGATCTTTTGGTGGCTTATCGGAGGTTAGAATCAGTTGCTTGCCGCTTTGGTGAAGATGGTTGAAAATGGCGAAAAACGCATCCTGCGATTTTTCTGCCCTGTTAAAGAATTGGACATCGTCAATGATCAATACATCTACCATCTGGTAAAAATGGATGAAATCATTGATCGCATTATTCCGACTGTGGTCTATAAACTGGTTGATGAATTTTTCAGAACTGACGTATAATACGACTTTATTATGAAGAGTCCGGCGCACTTCATTCCCGATGGCCTGCGCAAGATGGGTTTTCCCAAGGCCGACACCTCCATATATAACCAGTGGATTGAAGGAATTAGCCCCTGGCTTTTCCGCGACAGTCTTTCCTGCCCTGCGGGCTACCCGGTTACAGTCACCTTCGATAAAGACGTCAAAAGTATACACAGGATTCAGCTGTGAATCGATCTGCATCTTCTTCAGGCCGGGTATCACGAAAGGATTTTTCACCGGATTGTTGATGATTAAGGGGAAATCCATTTCGTTATTGGAAATCGTCTTGTAAGTATGTGCGGGTACATCCATTGTCAAAGGTTTGTTTTGTTGGTTGCCACTGTCAACCATGATCCGGTACTCGAGCCTTGCATCTTTGCCCAGTATCCTACGCAAAGTCTTTGCCAATAAATTTACATAATGCTCTTCCAGATACTCATAAAAAAACTGACTCGGAACCTGGATGACCAAAACATTCACTTTCAATTCAACCGGACGAATAGGTTCAAACCAGGTTTTATAATGCTGCCACTCAACAATATCTTTTATGATCTCTAGACAATTGGACCAGACTTTTTCAAAGGTTTTCGGCATTACAAAAAAAGCAGTTTAAGGCTGGTTAAAAATCTGTTTTAAAATGTGATTTTCTTAGGATTTTAAAAGTTAAATTTTTGCAGGGGGACGAATATCAAGATTAATTTCTGAATAAAAAATTTTTTATTAATTGTTACGTTCGGAGAGCCTTCGGAAGCATAAGGGGCATAAAAAATAATTTCTTCAGTAATTAAAAATTAACTAATAGGCAGTAGAAAAGCAGATGTCTTTTTAGCCCGTACTTCGTCCGTCTATACTTCGTGGCGGACATCGGTAGTCTGCCTTACCCCTGTTAAGGACATTAAGAGAAGGATCAACAAGACACAATAGGAACGCAGGTTTAGAAAGAAATAAAATGGAGAGGCGGATAATTGAAAATGTTGATTTAAAATATTTCTCCATATGATTTTATTGTGACGCGATTGAAGATACAGATATTTTGACAGCATTTTGTTTTAAGCAAAGATTTTTTAAAAAAAAATTTAGCCCCTTTCGGAGCCCCTGATTTCACCTTTGAGTAAAGCACGGTGAACCAGTTAGTTCAGAGAAACTACCTGATCAAAAATTACACTGAAAATTTTTTTTGAAATATAGTTATCATAGTTTTACGAACTAGAAAAATTTTTAGTACTTTCTGCAAGCCCCCCTGATCCAGGATGCAAAAAAAAATTCAGATTAAAATCCCGGTGAGCGGGTCAGTAAATGAGCAACTGATTAAAAGCCATCTGGCAAAAGAAGCAGGCTGTTCCGAAAAAAATATAACGGGTTTCTTCCTGATCAAACGTTCCCTGGATGCACGTTCCAAATTCCCGCAAGTACTTTTAACAGCCTCTGTATTTATAGATGAACCCTTTCAGCCCCGCATCCTGTTTCAGCAAACCCAACAGGATGTTTCACGTGCAAATAAATCAGTCATTATAATAGGCGCGGGACCTGCAGGTTTATTTGCAGCACTCAGCCTGATTCGTTCCGGCATCAGGCCTGTCATTCTTGAAAGGGGAAAAGATATCCGAGCACGTCGCAGGGATCTTGCAAAGCTGAATAAAGAAGGCATCATCAATCCGGAAAGTAATTATTGTTTCGGGGAAGGTGGTGCAGGTACTTACAGCGATGGTAAACTCTATACGAGGAGTAACAAAAGAGGCAATATCCATCGTATTCTGGATCTCTTTGTAAGGTTTGGCGCCGAAGAAAACATTCTCTTCGAAGCCCATCCCCATATCGGAACTAATAAACTCCCGGGTATCATCAGCGATATGCGCGATTTTATTATCGGGTGCGGAGGTGAAATACATTTTAATAAGAAAATGACCGGCTGGTCCGAGTACAGGGAAAAAATAACTGAAGTTCAAACAGCAGATGGTGACAGGCTAAGGGCAGATGCAGTAATCCTGGCAACGGGTCATTCTGCGCGGGATATTTTCAGATTGTTTGATCAGAACAAAAAAGAAATACAAGCCAAACCATTTGCCCTGGGAATACGCGTGGAACATCCGCAGGAACTTATTAATTCCATTCAATATCATTATGAACCTGAACTGGGTCCACGTGTAGCAGACCTGCCGGCAGCTTCTTATCAACTGGTACATACCGAAAATGACCGCTCAGTCTTTTCCTTTTGTATGTGCCCTGGTGGCATCATTGCACCAGCGGCAACGAATGAAGGAGAAATCGTTGTAAACGGATGGTCACCGTCCAAACGTAATAACCCTTTTGCAAATTCAGGTATCGTCGTAAATGTAGAAGAGAAAGACTGGCAGGCCTGGTCGAAATATGGCCCGTTGGCTGCAATGTATTTTCAATCTTCTATAGAACAAAAAGCTTTTGCTATGGGAGGGGGTTTTTTTAAAGCCCCTGCGCAAAGGATGACCGACTTTGTGAAAGGCATCGTTTCCACATCGCTGCCTCCATGCTCCTATACACCCGGTCTTAAATCAGCCGACGTTCCTTCACTATTTCCAAAATCCATCAGCCGCAGCCTGCAACATGCATTTCCTGCATTCGGATTAAAAATGAATGGCTTTTTTACACAGGAGGCAGTGATTGTTGCAACAGAATCCAGAACTTCATCCCCAGTGCGGATTCCCAGGGATGATAAAACCCTGGCACACCCGCAAATAATAAACTTATTTCCCTGCGGCGAAGGGGCCGGTTACGCTGGCGGCATCATGAGTGCTGCTATGGATGGTGAACGCGTGGCCGAAAAAATCGCTGAAATTTTTTCATCCAAACCGATTATTCATGTCAATGCTTGAACTCTCCCACCTGAAGAAATATTTTGCCACCCAGAAAGCGGTGGACGATATCAGCTTTGCAGTGGAAAAGGGAACCATCTTCGGATTACTTGGCCCCAACGGTGCGGGCAAGACAACCCTGATTCGGATGATCACAGGAATTTTTTACCCGGATGAAGGAAATATTCTCCTCAATGGTAAGAAATTCAATGCTGATGAAGATTCAGCGCGAATCGGATATATGCCCGAAGAGAGGGGACTGTACAAGAAAATGAAAATTGGTGAACAGGCACTTTATTTCGCCAGGCTGAAAGGTCTTACTGCTTCGGAAGCAAATAAACAGGTGAAAGACTGGTTCGTACGTTTTGAAATGCAGTCATGGTGGAATAAAAAAATTGAGGATCTGAGTAAGGGAATGGCGCAAAAACTTCAATTCGTCATTACCGTCTTACACCACCCTGAACTTATCATTCTCGATGAACCATTCAGTGGCCTCGATCCCGTAAATGCCAATCTGATAAAGGATGAAATATTCCGGCTCGCTGCAAATGGAGCTTCAATTATTTTCAGTACCCACCGTATGGAACAGGTGGAAGAAATATGTAATCATATTATTCTGATAAACAAGGGCAAAAAAATTCTGGATGGTACGGTCGTTAATGTAAAACAGGATTTCAAAGAGAACCTCTTTCGAATTTCGGCGAGTCCTCTCCCTGCAGTTTTTCCGGAAGACCTTTTCGAAGTACTATCAGGAAAAGAAGAAGGCCTGACCATCCGTATAAAAAACGGTCGTAAGCCAAATGAAGTACTGAGATATTTTATTGATCAGCAGTCGAACGTCTCGTCTTTTACAGAATTGCTTCCATCATTAAACGAAATTTTTATCAAACTGGTAGAAGGCACTTCCCTTTCAAGACAGTTTCAACCCATTCAATCTTAAGCAATGAATAAGATCGGCCTGATCATACGCAGGGAATATATAACCCGCATAAGAAATAAAACTTTTCTGATCTCTACATTTCTTTTACCTATAATAATTGTTCTGGGCATTGCAGGTACTGTTTACCTGGCCATCAAAGGCAAAACAAATCACCGAATTGCAGTTTCGGATCAAAACGGTTATTTTAAAGACTACCTGAAAAGTGATTCTACTATTTTCTTTGATTTTT
>DATHNR010000183.1:0-2433 GCA_035485835.1 Puia sp. | reverse complement strand
AGGAAGGCTTATGATTTTGTTAGAGGTTTTACAGATATAGATCATATCGCATCCGGCGACGATATGTTACTGATGAATAAAATTCAGAATGCTTTTCCTGGAAAAACAGGATATATAAAAGATCAGCGTGCAATTGTAAGTACCCGGTCAGCCGAAAATATCAGGGCATTTTTCAGTCAGCGCATACGTTGGGCGAGTAAAATCTCGCACTATAAACATGGGAGCACATTCATAACACTGGGCCTTGTATTTCTGGTAAATACCTGCCTCCTGCTACTTTTCATAAGTTGCTTTTTTTACGGACACTGGCGATGGTTCCTGATCCTTATTGCATTCAAAACGATTTCTGAATACTTTTTTGTTTCTAAAGTTGCTCATTTTTTTCAGCAGCAATCACTGATGAAATATTTTCCCCTGTGCCAGCCATTCCACATTCTCTATACCGTAATTGCAGGCAGTTTTGGTAGTTTTGGTAAATACGAATGGAAAAACCGTAAAGTAAAATAACGATTGAAGAAAAATGATTCCATATTGTCCGATACCTGGCATCGCCTGAAGAAAAACAAAGGAGCCATATTTGGAATGATTATCATTTTAATCTCTTTATTTACTGCGGCTTTTGCTTACCTGCTGGCACCCGACCACACCCCTTACGCCAACAGGATGGTTCTGGAAATCGGGGGACAAAAACCTGGTTACAGGCAAAGTTTTTTACTGATCAAAAAACAGCAGACCGTTTCAACAGGTTCTTTTATTGACCGGCTCATTTCAGGTGTGGATGACCGTTATGATTTTATTCCAATTCAATCCTGGTTGCAACAGGGAGACAGTCTGATCGTTCAGAAATATATTGATGAGGGCATCACTGAAAGAGCAGCTTTTTACCATCCGCCTCTGAATACGGATCTCCAGGTTCGTAATAAAATTTTCCTGCTCGGTACCGACCGTTACGGGCGTGATATACTCAGCAGACTCATTATAGGTGTCAGAGTCAGTCTCGCAGTCGGACTCATAACAGTTATACTTTCCCTGAGTATCGGTATTTTTCTTGGCGCCATTGCAGGATATTATGGAGGAAGAACAGATCAGTTTGTAATGTGGTTTCTCAATGTTATCTGGAGCATTCCAACTTTACTTTTAGTATTCGCCCTTACCCTTCTGCTCGGAAAGGGTTTCTGGCAGGTATTTATAGCTATCGGCTTAACTATGTGGGTAAATGTTGCACGTATAGTTCGGGGTCAGGTACTCGCTGTAAAAGAATTGGAATATATCGAAGCTGCTACTGCATTGGGTTATAGAGACAGCCGAATTATCATCAGACATATTCTTCCAAATATCCTCGGTCCGGTGTTGGTAGTGGCTGCGTCTAATTTCGCTTCAGCAATCGTAATAGAAGCGGGGTTGAGTTTTTTAGGAATCGGGGTTCAGCCGCCACAACCCAGCTGGGGACTCATGATCAAAGAGAATTATAATTTTATCATTACACATAATCCTATGCTCGCCCTGGCACCAGGGATCGCTATCATGTTGCTGGTTCTGGCATTTAATCTGCTGGGTAATGGATTAAGGGATGCATTAAATGTGAAGGTCTGAGTGAGTGTTTTCTAACCTGGAAATTCTTCATCGGCCTTTCATAAAAGGCAATGAAGCTTTGGATAAAACGTTCTATGATTACAGAGTCCAGAAATCTGTTTAAGTCGACTCTCTGCTCACTGCACCATGTTCCATCATGCGTGATCTTACGTCTTTTTACGTCTTTTGACGTCTGTATATCGTCCGATTCCTAGTTTGATTTAGGTTCTTTATAAGCGTTACGCTTTAGGCGTTACACGTTTAGCTTATAAAGGTTCTTTATAAACAGGTACATTCCGGTTGAAGCTCTCATCCAGTGATATAAATGTTTCGGTTCTTTCTATTCCTTTGATTTTCTGCAACTCATCATGCAGTACGAAACGAAGCTGGTTAATATCCTTACAAACGATTTCGGCAAACATGCTGTAATTGCCTGTTGTATAATTTAATCGAACAATTTCAGGAATCTTGCGAAGATCCTTTGCAACAGAATCATACAATGAACTCTTCTCCAGATAAATACCGATGAAGGCGATCACATCGAAACCCAGATGTTTCAGATTTACATTGAGCTTCGTGCCTCTTACGATCCCAAACTCCTGAAGTTTTTTTATGCGGACATGTATCGTCCCACCGGAGACAAATAATTTTTTTCCAAGGTCAGCGTAAGAGACCTCAGCATTTTCCATCATTTCGTGAATTATTTGCAGATCCAGCTTATCTAAGTTAAATTTACCGCTCATTTTGAATGATAGTTTTAATAATATTTAATAAATATAGGCAATATTTAAATATTATCAAATATTTCAAAATATATATTAGTATTTGTGCAACAGATTGGCATATTTGCCTTAATATTGC
>DATHNR010000182.1:0-4178 GCA_035485835.1 Puia sp. | reverse complement strand
TGACTCGTCTCAGGTTGGTTCAGATAAATCTTTATCAACAGCAATTAATGATTCATCATTAAAAAGCCTCGACCAGAAGCTGCAGATCATTGCGGGTACGTCTGTAAGGGAAAAAATAGATACGGCACTTAAAATCGATACCGTTGCCGAACCGGCCAGTGCGCCGTTTGCATTCGGTGATTTTTCCTGGTTGAATGGTACCAGCCGTAAAACAAGTCCGCCGGCTTTTGATTCCAAATATTTTACAGGAGATGTAACGTTTGATTTTAATTACACTCATTCTTTTAATAATCCAATTGATAATACGGTAGTCGGGTCAACCGCCCTGGCAAGGAATAACGAACTGCAGCTTTCTTTCATGGGAGTGGGAGGTGATATTCATGTGAATAATGTCAGGGGCAGGATCATGATGCAATTCGGAACACGTTCTACAGTGGTTCCTCGTAATGATGGAAGCTCTTACAAAGGACAATATGACCTGCAAACAATTTACCGATACATAAGTGAAGCATATGCAGGTTATCACTGGGATGTATGGCATGGTATCAACCTGGATGCGGGAATTTTTATGTCCTATATCGGCCTGTTTTCCTATAATAATTTTGAAAACTGGGGATATCAGCCATCATATACCTCCGACAATACACCGTGGTTTTTTAATGGACTAAGATTACAAACCTTTCCATCAGATAAATTGAAAGTAGAACTCTGGTTTGTCAATGGCTGGCAGAGTTATGGAATGTTTAACCACTCGCCGGGCCTGGGTGCTTCAATCTATTACAGACCCAAGGAAAATATTGCTTACGTATTTAATAATTATTATGGTAAGGATGACGAAGGTGCGCCCGGCAGATATCGTTTCCATAGTGACAATAGTTTTGAACTCCGGTATTTTAATCAGCCGTCAAGCAGTTTTGTCAAGAAAGCCGCTTTCAGTATTACAGGAGATTTTGGATTTGAAGACGGTGATGGCGTTAGCCCTTTTGGATCCAAATCCACTCCGACACAGGCGGGGCTTCCTTCCCAGAATTTTATCAGTGGCATGATTTACAACAGGCTCTGGCTGGGAAATTATTTCGCGTGGACAATCGGTGGTGGCTATATGCACAACCCCGGCCAATACCTCGTTCTGGCTCCTACCGGTTATGCAGATACTTTGTATCAGAAACAAACTGGTCCGGGTTCAACATTCGATGCATGGGACTGCTCTACCAATATTCAATACATGCCCAGCCAGAATATAACTATCGGAGTTGAATTCGTTCACAGGGCAATAGTAAATATCGGAGCCGCTCCTGGCACGCCTCAGTTAACAGGATATTTCGCGGGTAAAGGCGGAGTTACATCGCCATCGGGATATGCAAATACGGGCCAATATACTTATAGTTCAAGCGGTGCATCCATCGCACCTCCTTTAAGCACCTGGGACGGATGGCAGCCTGATATGGTAAAAACAGAGTCGAGGATAATAGTTTCTTTCATGGTTAGATTTTAAACTAATCAGATGCAAAACAATGAAGCCATCGATTCTAAGTATTTCATCTTGAAAAAAGTTTCAAACGATGATCCTATTGATTTTATAACCAGGGATCTCCTGACTGAAAAGCTGGGTATTGATTTTCATTCCATTCAGGAAGATGCAACTTTTGAAGATGATCTGGGTATCGATTCTTTGGACTTTGTTGAAATCATTATGGAAATCGAAAAAAAATTTAAAATAAAAATCACCGATGAAGAAAGCGAAAAACTCAGAACAGTAAAAAGTATCACACGATTAATAAAACAAAAAATATCATAAAATGAAAAAGAAAATATTACCAGGATTCATGTTTGCAGGCATCCTGCTGATAGCATTTGCTTTTAACAGCAATAAACTTCAATCCAATAACAAAGAAGACAGCTATCGGATTCATAATAATAAAATTTACAGGGTTTTCGGAAAAGGTGAATATCAGATTCTCGATACCGCTGAATTCTACCTGTACTATGCCTATGAACAGGTGGAGAAAGTAAAAGGGAAAGCACTTGTTAAAACAGATGAATATTTCTTTAGCAAAAATGCTGAAAGCCCCATTATATTGCTGACTGCAGAAAATTTAAAAAAGGCATTCCCGGATAATCTCCCATTCCATTATGCGATAGATGCACAGTTCAAATCAGATCAGGATCTTATTGCCTATGATCCATACTTCAAAGGTTATAAATTAAAATATGTGTATAAACATTCTCTAAAATAACAATACCATGCATCAGGGGAATGTCTTGGTAATAGAAGACGATGCTAAAATCCGGCTTCTCTTAAAGAGGGTCCTGTCCCTGGAAGGCTATACAGCTTATGAAGCGGCTGACCTTAGGTCAGCCGCAAGGGTTGTAAAGGATGAGGAGATTGATGTAATTGTTTGCGATGTGAAATTACCGGATGGTAATGGAATTGATTTTACAAAACGCATTAAGACATCTTCAGCCACCAATATCGAAATTATCATGCTCACGGCCTTTGGAAATATCCCGGACAGTGTTCAGGCGATGCGGAACGGGGCATTTGATTATATAACGAAAGGTGATGATAATGATAAACTGATTCCACTGGTCCATAATGCCATGGAAAAAGCCCGTCTGCAAAGAAGGGTCAGACAACTTGAAGAACAGGCAATGAAGGATTTCAGTTTCGACAGCATTATCGGGAAATCGCCTGTAATAACTGAAACTATTTCGCTCGCCAGGAAAGTGGCCCTGACAGATGCAACCGTTCTTCTATTGGGGGAAACCGGTACGGGAAAGGAATTGTTTTCGAGAGCTATCCACGGAGCAAGCACCCGCGCTGCTTATCCTTTTGTTGCTTTGAACTGCAGCGCATTCAGCAAAGGGTTACTGGAAAGCGAACTTTTTGGCCATAAGGCCGGAGCTTTCACTGGAGCTATAAAAGATAAGAAAGGATTAATAGAACTGGCTAACGGCGGCACACTCTTCCTGGATGAAATCGGAGAATTGCATATCGATCTTCAGGCAAAACTATTGCGTGTATTGGAGACCAGCGAATTTATCAAGGTAGGGGATACGAAATCAACAAGGATAAATGTAAGGATCATTGCGGCAACTAATAAGGATATAGATAAGGATGTTAAATCCGGTGAATTTCGCAAGGATTTATTTTACCGCCTGAATACATTTACCATCGAACTTCCTCCGTTGAGAGACAGAAAACAGGACATTCCTTTACTGGCTGAATACTTTTTACATATTTTCTCATTAAAAGCCAATCAGAATATTGAAGGAATGAGTAAGGGATTTATTGACTATTTAAAAATGCACGAATGGATTGGAAATATCCGTGAATTGAAAAATGTAATGGAAAGAGCTGTAATAATGTCGAATGGTTCTCAGCTGACTGTTGAAAATCTCCCGCTGGAACTGCAAAACAGGAATTTTATAAAACAAATCACGAATTCAAATATGGATTTGAACAGCATGGAGAAAATGCATATCCAGCGTGTTTTAAACCGGACAAAAGGAAATAAAGTGGAGGCTGCAAAACTATTGAATATCGGATTAACAACACTCTACAGGAAAATTGAAGAATATAATCTTAATGATTCTTACTGGGGGAACCCTGATTTTGACAAATAAACAACGCTGAAATGAGAACAAAAACCTTAAAAAACTGGACGCCCTTTTTTATTCTATTTCTGGTTGCAGTCATTGGTCTTTTTATACCCACGATCCCGAATTATGATGAAGGTAAATATAATTTGGCCGATATAGCATGGGTCCTTGTTGCTACTGCGCTTGTTTTTTTAATGACACCCGGTCTGGCTTTTTTTTATGGTGGTATGGTGAATCGGAAAAATGTGCTTTCCACTATGATGAAAAGCATTGTTGCAGCAGGAGTTGTTGGAGTTCTTTGGATTGTCGTCGGATATAGTTTGTGTTTTGGCAACAGCATTCATGGCTTAATAGGAAATCCGTTAAATCATTTATTTTTTAAGGGGGTGGCTTCGGGACATTCATGGGTTCTTGCACCTACCATTCCAAAAACATTGTTTTCAATGTTCCAATTAATGTTCGCCATCATTACACCTGGATTGGTAGTGGGAGCTATTGCCGAACGAATGCGATTTGCAGCGTATGTTTTATTTACAGTATTATTCAGCCTTTTTGTATATGCGCCGCTGGCACAC
>DATHNR010000181.1:0-2378 GCA_035485835.1 Puia sp. | reverse complement strand
ACACTGTTTCTTCATTTATCCTGAACATTGTTTTCAAAAAGAAGCATTTCCCATATTTTAAACACAATTATTACTACCATAAATCCGGAAAGGCCTGGGAGATGGATACATATAATGAAAACAACTGGCCGCTCGGATACGCGATCTATCTCTCCCCTGGAGCAAAAAATGAATTTGCCTCCGGGATGACTATTTTTGCATATATGCGGTATGATGAAGTGCGACCCTGGGCCTCCAGTTTTAATACAGTCTCTTTGAAACAAAACAGGGGAGCAGCATATGAAGATTTTAAAAATAAAAAAGCAGAACAGCTTTTAAACAGGGTGGAAGAAAGATTTCCGGGTTTAAGAAAATCCATTCTGCATAGTTATACTTCAACACCGTTAACCTTCCGTGATTATATTGGCAATGAGGATGGCAATCTTTACGGAACAGCGAAAGATTATCAGAATCCTTTGGGAACGCTCATATCGCCGAAAACCAGGATACCGAATCTTTTTCTTACAGGACAATACCTGAATCTTCACGGGATTCTCGGTACTGCCATCAGTGGAATGATTACGTCCATTGCACTGACAGGCAGGAACGATTTCATAGAAAAAATTAGAAATGCCTGAGCCCAAAAAAATAAGAAGAATACTGGCGAGAATTTTCGGCGTGATAGCCCTGCTCATCATTGTTGGTGTCATTTATATCCTGGTTGTATCTAAAACAAATCCTCCCGCTGTTTCGGACAAGACCGCATTAAGCTGGCAACGAACTGAACCAGGACCAGGATTTTATACATTGAAAAATAACTGGTTCAGAAAAAGCAAATCCGGATTATTCGAATTGTATGTAGAAGGACAACCCTTTGAACGGGGCGTAGTGAATGGTAAATTAACAGAAGAACTGATCCGCCTGCAGGAAGATTATTTCAACGACCAGATCAATCGAATGGTTCCTTCCCCGTTTTACCGGCATTTTTTGAAATATGTAATTGGTTGGTTTAACAGGGATCTTGACAAACATGTTTCCGAAGAAGATAAGGAAGAGATTTACGGAATATCTACTTCTGCCTCGGAAAAATATAATTATATCGGCAATAACTATCAGCGTATCCTTAATTATCACGCAGCACATGATATCGGCCATGCTTTGCAAAACCTGGCCCTGGTGGGATGTACCTCCTTTGGTACATGGGGAACCAGGTCGGCCGACAGTACAATGATCATCGGAAGGAATTTTGATTTTTATGTAGGTGATCATTTCTCAGAAAATAAAATTGTCTCTTTCGAGAACCCGGCAGACGGATTTAAGTTTATGTCGGTTACCTGGGCTGGTTTTATCGGCGTTGTTTCAGGTATGAATGAAAAAGGACTAACGGTAACCATCAACGCAGCTAAATCGGATATTCCATCAGGTTCGGCTACACCGGTTTCTCTTGTAGCCCGTGAAATATTACAATATGCAGGAAATATTTCTGAAGCGTTTGCGATTGCAAAAAAGCGAAAGATGTTTGTTTCGGAATCCTTCCTGATTGGATCGGCTGAAGATGACAGGGCTGTCATCATTGAAAAAACGCCTGATTCTGTAGGACTTTATGATCCTGGAAAAAATGAAATCATCTGCGCCAATCATTTTCAAAGCGCTGAACTTAAAGAATTGAAATCTAACAGGATTCAAATGAGGCAAAGTGCTTCTGATTACCGTTACCAGAGAGTGAGAGAACTGCTTGATGCCACAAATAAAAACACACTGGAACAAACAGTCGGCATTCTGCGTGACCGAAGTGGTATGGAAAATACAGATATTGGCTTAGGTAATGAAAAAGCAATTAACCAGCTCATTGCCCATCATTCCATCATATTTGAGCCCCAGAAGAAACTGGTTTGGGTTTCCACCGGACCATGGCAATTGGGCGAATTTGTTTGTTACGACCTGAATAAGGTATTTTCACTTAAGGGAATGAAATCGAACCAGGAAATTTCGGATAGCGGTCTCAACATTCCCGCCGATAGTTTTCTCCTTACAGATCAGTACCGGCATTTTTTAGACTTTCGCAGATACAAAAAAGAAATAGGTGATGGAATAGAAGTAAACCCTGACAGCCTGATTGCAAGCAATCCAAATTTCTATCAATCATACCAGCTGGCGGGGAATGAGATGTTTAAGAAGAAGTCTTATAAAACAGCGGAACAATATTACCGGACGGCGCTTTCAAAAGAAATCGCAACTAAAAATGAAGAAAACGAAATTCGCAGGCAGATTGACAGGTGTGAGGAGCGACGACATTGAGTATGGGAGTATGGGAGTATGGGAGTATGGGAATGGTGGACGTAAAATAAATATATTGAATATATAATAAAATATGAAAAAGCTAATAGTGAAATTCAACT
>DATHNR010000180.1:0-4453 GCA_035485835.1 Puia sp. | reverse complement strand
ATCTGCCGGAAGTTTTTCCCTATCGGTATCAGATACCGGGAATTGAGGCGGTTGTGTATCGGATGGGAAAATTGTTCAGGCTGAATTTTTCTTTTAGCCTGAATCGCTCTACATTTGCCGCCCGCCCGGGTGGCGAAATTGGTAGACGCACTGTGTTCAGGTCGCAGCGTGGGAAACCATGTGCTGGTTCGAATCCAGTCCCGGGCACCAAAAACCTTCTCGATTTCATCGAGAAGGTTTTTTTATTTTGGAAGCGTGCAAAGCTTGCTTTGCTAAGCAGACAAAATAAAAAAACCCGAGTTTCGCGAAGCGAAACGAGCAGGTTTTTGTATCGCCCCTCGTGGGAGTAAACCGGATGGCCGGAGGCCAATTCAGTCCAGGGCATACCATAATTATTCAAAAAAAATTACTACCCTTCCACACTTAAGAAATACTTTGGGAATGTACTTAAACGAAACGATCATTTAGTTATATAGCATGTGGGCCATCTAAAGATCAGGATTTTCATTTTTATTCATTTCCTTGTTTGCTTTATCGAATGGATCCCAGGACACATCCAATTTTCCATTGGCACCTCTTCGCACCCGCAAACGCACACTGATACCCTGATTTCGTTGTGTGCCTTTATTTAATATGACCGAATCCTTATTCGCTTTCAGGTTGCTGAGCGGCACCTGGATACTCATGTCCGGCCCGGTTTTCATATTATACATCCCATTCACAAACATGGTTAAAACGGATGACCGGATCTCCATCCTGTTAATGGTGATGTTTTCTCCACGAACCTCTATCGAATCGTGCAGGTCTGCAAACCGGACATCCGACAAATTTCTTTTTCTCAAAAACTTCTGACGAATCTGTTCAAATGGCTGGAAATTTAAAAGCTGGCCATTTTTTAAGTTGAAATTGATCGAACTTCTAAACCCGTCTTTTATCAGTTGCGCATTGGGTGTAAGGCGTCCTTCCATGCTGATATTTGCAGTCAGATTGCCATGAATATTTTTATCTGTCATCGATTGAAGTCCAAAATTATCAAAAACATAAAACAGGCTGCTCACATTGATATTATTCAGTTGCGTTTCCAGGCCGAACGAATTGGAACTTGTATCGTTTTGCATAAAACCATTCAGGTACATATTGCCTTTGCCATGTTTTAAAACTACATTTTTAAATCGCACTTCATTTTCATTCAGCATGATGGCTGCCTGCAGGCTGTCCACGACAAATTTTTTATAAATCACCTGGTTCGCCTTCAGACTGATATTGTAATTGGACGTCGTCAGCTGGCTGACAAAGCTTGATACCGTGACATCAGGAGCAGATTTCTTTTTTTCTTCTTCTGCTTTCGTCGCCTGCGGCCGAAGAAAATTGTTGAAATCATCCAGGTTCAGCCTGTTGGATGTGATGCTCCAGTCAAATGTATATTTATCGTTGAGATGATTAAAAAGATAAAATATACTTTTCAGTTTCCCATTCATCGTCAGATCTGAACTGCCTGAATGAAGTTCCAGATTTTCGATGATCATGTCCTTGCCTGTAAAGCGTAACACACCACTTACCGGAGCAAATCGAAAATTTCTTGGCGCATAATGTAAGTCCGCATCGGCCAGGGTGATGCTTCCTATCAAAAGTCTTGAACTGTCATATTCCTTGTCGAGCGATCCGCTGTAAGCGAGGTCTATCTTTCCGTTTCCACCTCTGAAAGTCAGCTCGTTTTCTTTCAGAAAGCTGTTCACCAGGTCCAGTTTAAAATCGGATCTCACTTTCATTTTTGCCCTGGGATGTATGAGATCGCTGAGAACCACGGAATCGGCATGGAAATGCAGATTTTCCCAATCACCCTGAAATGCAGTAAAATGTATAACGGTGTTGGAATCTTCGTGCCCGCGAAATCTTACTGCTTCATTGTTAAATGTGGCTATAAAGGATGCATGATCGACGGTAATAAATGGACTTTTCACATTCCTGTTTTCCACATTCAGCCAGAGATGGATCAGTGGTGTGGAGTATTGTGGTTCGGAATTATCCATACTGCCGGTAAGGCTGGCAATGGGGTCTTCGATATCATAGGGACCGAGTGTTTTTTGAAGATTGGGAGAAAGAAAAGATGCGGCCTTTCGAAAAGATAAATTCTTTGTCTCCCAGGAAAGAAGAAAAGGAGTTCCTTCCTTCGCGAAAAAAAATTGCCCTGTAAAAACAAAAGGCTGTTGGTCTACTGCAAGCAGGATTTTGTCAAAATCCAGCTCACGCGAATCTTTATTATACAAAATCCTGAATGCACCCTGCAATGATTTGTTTTCAAGGAACGATCCTTTACGCTGATTAAATATCATCGACTGAACCAGGCAATCCAGGTTCAGATCGAAGGTCAGAACAGGGCTCTTTGCTTTTTCCTGGATATTACAATCCAAATGATGTATCCGCAAGCCAAATAATTTATGATTCATACCCTCGTCTATCGAAAGACCGACATGCTGCATGCTGACATTACTGAATTGCAAAGCATCGTTTTTGATTGTCACATTGGCCTGTAAACTGTCCGCGATGATTTTTTTATAGATCAGTTTATTGACTTTCAGTCTGACATTAAAATCAGCCGATGTGATCTTACTGATATACACTGATACCGATGAGTCAGTCGCGGATTTCTTATTTTCAGCTATCACGGGTGTTGTCTTCCTCTGTAGAAAACTGTTGAAATCATCCAGGTTCAGCCTGTTGGATTCAACGTTCCAGTCAAAGGAATATTGATCGTTGAGATGATTGAAAAAATAAAAAATACTTTTCACTGTACCGTTAATTTTCAGGTCCGAATGACCTGAATGAAGTTCCAGGTTTTCGACACTCATATTCCTGTCCGTAAAACGTATGACACCACTAACCGGGTTAAAAAGTATGTTTCCTGGTATATAGTGAAGTCCTGCATCCTCCAGCGTGATCGTGCCATTTAACAGCCTCGAACTGTCATGAAATTTTTCCAGAGATCCACTATAAGTGAGATTTATTTTTCCGTTACCCCGTATAAAAGCCAGTTCGTTTTCTTTCAGAAATTTATTGATCGTGTCCAGTTTAAATTCGGACATCACATTCATTTTTATTCTTGGATGAATGAGATTGCTGAGCACTACGGAATCAGCATGGAAATTCAGGTTTTCCCAATTACCCTGAAATGTTGAAAAATGTATGACAGTATTGGAATCTTCATGTCCCCTGAATCTGACGGATTCATTATTATAAGTTGCCACAAACGATGCATGGTCGATGGTAATAAAGGGGCTTTTCAAATTTCTGTTTTCTACTTTCAGCCACAGATGGATCAGCGGCGTGGAGTACTGCGTTTCGGAATTATCCAGGCTGCCGGTGAGGCTGTCAATTGGATCTTCGATATCATAAGGCTCTAGTCTTTTCTGAATATTTGCAGAAAGTAACGCCGCCGCTTTTCGGAAAGATAAATTTTTAGTTTCCCAGAAGAGAATAAAAGGAGTTCCTGCTTCCCCGAAAAAGAATTTCCCCGTAAGAACAAAAGGCTGCTGATCTATTGCAAGTTGGATTTTGTCAAAATCAAGTTCCCGGGAATCTCTATTATATATTATACTGAATCTGCCCTGCACCAATTTGTTCTCAAGGAATGGGCCCTTCAACTTATTAAATGTTAAGTCATGAACGAGGCAGTCCAGGTTCAGATCAATTGCCAGAACGGAACTATTTTTCTTTCGCTCGATATTACCAGTCAGTTCGTGAATATGGAAACTAAAAAACTTATGTTTAACGCCCTCGTCTATAGAAAACCTGGCATCGCTGATCTGGAATATTGGATAAGGCTGGTTGGTTAAACTGTCTTTACGGGATCTGATCTTTTTTGTAAAAACAGAAGTATTCGAATAACCCAGGCTATCGGTATAGAAATAAATATCCGGTTTATCCAGATCGAGACGTTTAATATCGATTTCCCCATGGAAGAGTTTCCAGAAGTCTATCGTTGCATAAACCTGGTTTGCCGAAATCAGATTGTGATGATGCCGGCTCCAAAGGCTGTCGCGCAGATAAATACTATCAATGGTCAGTGCAACCAGTGGGAAACTGCTTTTAAAACCAACACTGATATCGCCGATATGAAGCTTAGCCCCGTTCAGGCCTTTTTCGGTTTCCGATTCTAAAAAAGAAATAAACTGCTGTTCATGTTGTTTTACATAAAGAGAAATTACGATCAATGCGAGTAGCAGCAAGGCAACCAGGATAGCTAATACACGCAAACCGATTTTGATTAGTCTTTTCATGTAGTTAATTGTCCCGACGTTATCAGGCACATGGCTTTACCTGTGTTTCCTTTAGTTTGTTGAATTTCACCATTCCTGCAGGCTTCTGCTTTGAAACAACAGAGATACGAATTTGCGTGACGTGGCACATGGGCTATAAAGGAATAAAGTGCAGAATCAGTTAATAATTTATCGGG
>DATHNR010000179.1:0-4285 GCA_035485835.1 Puia sp. | reverse complement strand
ATCACAGGGATGTAAATTATCGCCATATTCCTTCAGGTAAATGAGGAGGCTCTGTAAATAAGAATCCCAGTCTGCCTGACTTTTGTAATAACATACCTTGATCTTCACAATAGTGCGATGAGCATAGGCCGGCCCGTAATTCAAATTCAGATCATTATAAATTTTATCCCAGCTCTGTTTTGGAGAGTGGTCATTGAACAGATCCAGAATCATAGGACTTTGCCGTATGATTGCATTTGTTACTATTGTTTCAGCAAAATCCGGTTTCTCAAGGCGGTCGATTTTTTCCGCATCGTGGAGAAATAATTCAAACCCCGGGCCATTGGGGTTTTTTACAGACTCTCCGATCAGGTCCAGCCGGTTTTTCGTAAAAGGGTTTTTTATTTGGGGAAGAAGATCATTCAGTACGGAGTCGCCGAGCTCACGATCGCCGATCTGAAAAGCTGCTATTGAAAGTGATTCCAGAAGTACCGTATCCCTGCGTCCACTATAATATTGGTCCATCATGGTATGATATTGTTTAGCTATTTCCATAGCCTCCCTCGTATAGCTGATGAATTGAATCGCGCCGACAGGGCCCACTACCTTTTTCACCAGTTTACCATCCGGTGTAAAAAATAAAGAGGTCGGAAAATCATTGATTTTGTATTCTGACATCATGGTACGGGCATCCCCGCAATCAGTTTTAATTGTACCGGGATCCATTTCTGTCATTTCCATCCGCATGTTCACACTAATGAAATTTGGATTGACAGCATCGCCGGTTTCTTCCGTAGGGAAGACATTTTCATTCATAAAATCGCACGACTTACACCGGGCTGCGTAGCAATTGACGAAAATAAATTTATTCTCTTTCCTGGCTTTTGCCTGGATGGCATTCCAGTTTGTCTTTTGTTCAAAATATATTCCGGAGTTTTGAGCCTTTGTTGCCGGAAATAAACAGCTGACGAATAAGAATACGAATATTCTTTTCACTGTTATTCTTGTGGTTTTTTTCATATTTCTTTGGATTTCATGGGGTCTTGAAGTAGCTAATGTAGAGATATAAGCGCTGGGTAAGAATAGTAGTGATTACCTATACCATGTAGATCCAATATTCGAAAGCTTGTAGCCCAATTACTACAAGTATACGAGCCCGTCTCCCGGCATACGTTAACTTTACGTCCGGAATAAAATGGCAATTATAAAGACGGAGCAATGATATCAAAAGAGAATGGATTCAATCGCCAGGCTGGTATATACAATCTTGTATTAGTCGCTATATGTTTTTTTATAAACACAGCCAGCGCACAATCTCCCAATAAAGAAACGAGACCACGCATCGTAGTTACCGCAGATCCTGAGCTCGACGATAATAATTCATTGATTCGTTTTTTGCTGAATAGCTGCGATCTGAATGTGGAGGGACTCATTTATGCGAGTAGCGGCTACCATTGGAAAGGAGATGGCAAAGGCACCAAATGGTATGTCCCCGGAAGGGAATATTCGCGTTTTGGGTTGGATACCTGTCCCTGTATATCATGGCGCTGGGCAGAGCATGAACGCTTTATTGATGATGATGTCGAAGCTTATGAGAAAGTATATCCAAACCTGAAAGTGCATAACTCAGATTATCCGCTGCCCGCTGAACTAAAGTCAAAAATCCGTTACGGAAATATCGAATTCGACGGGGATTTTTCGAAAAATTCCCCCGGCTCAGATTTAATAAAATCACTGATACTCGATGATAAACCGGGACGATTATTTATAACAGCCTGGGGCGGTCAGAGCACAATAGCCAGGGCTCTCAAATCGATCCAGGAGGAATACGAGAATACGATCCAATGGGAACTAATTAAAAAGAAGATATCAGCAAAAGTCGTATTGCTTCCATCCGGCGATCAGGATGATACGTATGCTAAATATATAAAACCCAACTGGCCCGATATTGAATACCGGCAATTCGTTGCAGGTCCGAATTATGGATATGGTGCACAGCTGCACGCAAAACAGCAGGATTCGATTTATCTGACTGCCGCATGGACGAAGGAAAATGTGTCAGACCGCGGACCATTGGGCGCGCGATATCGTGTATGGGGCGATGGAAAACAAATGGTCAAAGGCGACCGTATGGATTATTTCGGTTTTTCAGGCTATACGAATGAACAATTGAGGAGCATGGGCTACCTGGTTTGGATGCCCGTTCAGGCTAAGG
The DNA here is from genome assembly GCA_035485835.1 of Puia sp. Lineage (GTDB taxonomy): Bacteria > Bacteroidota > Bacteroidia > Chitinophagales > Chitinophagaceae > Puia. The sequence continues at coordinate 2,091 of DATHNR010000179.1, read as the reverse complement.
GTTCCTGGATTGGCGAAGGCGATGATTTTACATTTATGAATATGCTGGGTCAGGGACTGCGTGCCTACGAAAAAGGATCCTATGGTGGATGGGGAGGCAGGGAATTAACGGGAAAGGAAACCAGTGGTTTATCCATTCCGGCAGCAGATACATCCCAGCAGGCTATGACTGGTAGATATCCCGATTTCTTTCCTGCAGCCCAGCGTGATTTTGCAGCCCGGTTAAAATGGTCTGTGACGCCGAATTACGCCGATGCGAATCACGCACCCATCGTTGAGATCGAAGGGCCTTTAAATATTTTAGCATCCCGTGGAGAAACCATCCGAGTAAATGGAAAAGTTTCAGATCCCGATGGAAATAAAGTAACCATCAAATGGTGGCAATTCGATGTGGGAACTTATCCTGATAAAATAACTATTTCGAATGAAGATACAACGCAGGCAAAAATATTGATTCCGAAGAATGCAGTTTCAGGTCAAACCATCCATATCATTCTTGAAGCAACGGATGATGGTTCGCCATCACTTACAACTTACCAGAGAGTGATTGTCACGGTAAAATAAATATCGATTTTCTTAACTTTATGGTATGAATAAGATAAATCCTTCTGCTCAATTAGATTTCAATTCAGAATTAAAACTCAAAGGATTTAAAGTCTATCAAGTTGATGTTAAAGCTAAAAATGGTCACAACTATAACCGGAAAGACTTTTACAAAATCAGTTTAAACACAGGTAAATATATTTTTCATTACGCGGATAAGAGTTATGAAACGGATAAAACCATTTTATTCTTTGGCAATCCCCGTATTCCCTATTCATGCGAGGTTATTTCCCAAACAAGTGGTTATGCCTGTCTTTTTACTGAAGGATTTTTGAAGTTAAGTGAGCGTTCAGAAAGCCTGCTACAATCACCGCTTTTTAAGTTGGGAGGAACACCCATACTAAAAATAAACAGAAGGCAAAAAGAAGATATAGCTCCGATATTTGAGAAAATGATTGCTGAGCAGGACACCGATTATCCCTTCAAAGATGAGCTAATACGAAGCTACATCGGCCTTATCATTCACGAGGCCCTGAAAATGCAGCCATCAGAAAACACCCCCAAACATAAGAATGCAGCTATACGAATAACATCTGTATTTCTCGAGCTACTCGAAAGGCAGTTTCCTATTGAAAGCAAGGAACATCCGCTGAAATTAAAGACTGCACAGGATTTTGCCAGCTATTTGTCTGTGCATGTTAACCACTTAAATAGTTCGGTTAAAGAAGTTACTGGCAAACCGACTACTGCTCATATTGCAGATAGAGTGGTCAGTGAAGCCAAAGCACTTTTGCAGCATACCGATTGGAACATCTCCGATATCGCCTATTCTTTGGGCTTTGAATATCCGACTTACTTTAACAATTTCTTCAAAAACAAGACCGGACATATACCGAAATTCGAAAGGATTGCTTCCCTTTGATTTTTATACTTATCTCTTTGTTTTTCTTTATTTCCTGATTAGTTTCTTACTGACCTTTATATCCACATTCAAATAAAATGGCAAACAAAAAAGTATGGCTCATCACCGGCGCAGGACGCGGAATGGGTGTTGATATTGCGAAAGCTGCAATCGCAGCCGGATTTAATGTAATTGCGACGGGTCGAAATACTGATAAAGTGACAAAAGCCCTTGGCAGTTCCGAAAATTTGTTAGTTGTAAAGTTAGATATCACTAAATTTTCGGACGCAGATGACGCAGTCAGGGAAGGTGTTGAAAAGTTTGGATCCATTGATGTGCTACTTAATAATGCAGCCAGTTTTAATGCGGGATATTTCGAAGAACTTTCAATGGAAGAAATCGAATCGCAGCTTTCAACCAGCTTATACGGCCCTATGAAAGTAACACGGGCGGTGCTGCCTGTAATGCGCAAACAAGGTTCAGGCCATATTATATCGATCTCTTCTACAGCAGGTCTCCTAGGTTATGAGTTTTGCTCTGCCTATTCTGCTTCAAAGTTTGCTATAGAGGGGTGGATGGAATCGTTACAAGCGGAGGTCGGACCATTTGGCATAAGAACGACCATTATCAATCCAGGTTTTTTTAGGA
>DATHNR010000178.1:0-3626 GCA_035485835.1 Puia sp. | reverse complement strand
TCCTGTAAAAGTCTTTCAAGTAATTCAGGATTGGAACGGGAACAAACAATATATGGCAGCTGATGCGAGAACCCCTTGTGCCCGGTTCTTCGCTGATAATAATAAACCTGTTCACAAAAGGTATTCAAAATGGGTTGTTCTTCTCTTCCGCTGGTAAAACAATGAAGGTGAATTTTGATCCCTTCTTCATGAAGAGTCATGATTTTATAATAAAGGTCAAAAACCCCTCCATAATCCGGAGGATATGGAACATCGTGACAAACAATATGCAGTTTCCTTTCTTGCATTTATTAATTAACCGAATCCTTTTCTACTTGTTTAAAAATGTCTAAAACAATTTTGCTTTCATTTTCCCAATTCAGCTCATCCCTTACTCTGCAAGTGTTTTGTTTCCAGCGCGCAAGCGTTTCGCGATCTCCGAATATATCTTTAATTTTTTGAGCCATATGTTCGGGATGATGATCTTCTATAAAACAGCCGACATCGTATTGGTTGATGATCTTTTCCTGTTCAACCAACCGGCTGGCGAGAACGGGTACACCCGCATGCAGGTATTCAAATAATTTATTTGGAAGACTGTATTTATGATTCAAAACAGAAGGTTTATCTATCGAAAGTCCCAGTTTTGCCTTACGTGTAAAATGACCCAGAACGGCAAAAGGAACTTTGGGTATCATTGTAATTTTTTCCGAAAGCTGATTTTGTATGATGATTTTTTCAAGCTTTGCAAATACATCACCACCACCAATGATCAGGAGATGAAAATGGGCTGCATCCAGGAATAGCATGCTGTAAACAATTTCTTCCGCGCCGCGTGATTCATTAATCCCTGCTCCCTGAAAAATCAGGAGGTTTTTATCTTCCGGTATTTTCAGGTCGATTGAAGCGAGCCAGTCACTCTCTGTTGGTGTAAGATTCGGTTCAACCGGATTCCTGAATGGAAGATTTCGTACAACAAATAGCTTTTTTTGATAATTTTTACGGTAGAGATTCCGGATTGAATCGGAAACAGTATACATGTATTTCAGGTTTGAAAAAACGCGGATTTCGATGAATTTCCAAACGGAACGTCGCAAGGGCTTTCGGTCTAAACCAGCCATTTCCAGAAAATATTCATGACTATCGTAAACCAGGGGCCTTCCTTTCAGTTGGGCGAGTAACATGGTGGCAGGCATAACATCAAGGTCATTGCCCAGGTAAATGCCTGCTTTCTCCCTGAGCAATCTGAAAAATAGCCTAATATTATATTCAGCGTAAAATAAAAATGTCTTTCTGAACCAAGTTTTAAGCCTATATGTTTGGTAATCACGTGCTTTTAAAGGTAAACTCCATTTATTCATGGATCCTGTCAGCAGCACACGATAACCATTTTCATGCAGGGTCTGACATATTTTGTGAACCCTGTAATCAGTAACCAGGTCAGAAATAACCGTTACTACAACCAGCTTTTGTTCAAGTGGATACAGGTAGGATGTCATAATTTGATTGGCCTGCCAAAACCAGGGATTTTGAATGAAAACGTAATAATTCTCAAATAATTCTCTACCTTCGCGCCGAAATTAGCAGAATATTATCTGGATGCCTTAAAAAAATTGAGATGCCTTATTTGACAAAAGAAAAAACAGCGGAGTTCTTCACAAAGTTCGGAACAAGCGAAACTAATACCGGGTCAATCGAAGCGCAGATCGCGTTACTGACTGAACGAATCAACCGTATTTCCGATCACCTGAAGGAAAATAAAAAAGATTTCTCTACAAACCGCGGACTGATGCGGCTTGTTGGTAAGAGAAAAAGACTATTGACTTACCTGAGCGACAATGACCTGCAAAACTACCGCCAGCTGATCGAAAAGATTGGTCTCAGAAAATAAACAAATTCCCAACGTATTTAAGTTGGGAATCATTTTTTCAGAAACCTTATTATCGTCACTTAACCGTTCCAGGAACCCTCCTGCTTATTGTTCAGAACGATTTATTTCAAATGATTCACTATGTTATCACAGCCTTTAAGTGTAACCTTTACAGTTGGTGAAGGATTACCCATTACGATTGAAACAGGAAAACTCGCTCGCCAGGCAGATGGCGCCGTTACATTACGCCAGGGAAATTGCATCATACTGGCTACGGTTGTTGCCAACAAGGAAGCCAGGGAAGGTCAGGATTTCTTTCCGCTTTCAGTAGATTACCAGGAAAAATTTGCTTCCGCCGGAAGAATCCCCGGTTCATTCTTTAAAAGGGAATCCAGGCTCAATGATTATGAGGTACTGACCAGCCGTTTAATTGACCGGGCCCTGCGTCCCTTGTTCCCTGAAGATTATTTCTGCGATGTACAGGTTCTTGTAACCCTGATTTCAAGTGATTCTGAAATTATGCCGGATGCACTTGCAGGACTTGCCGCTTCTGCAGCTCTTGCTGTTTCAGATATCCCCATTAAAGAAGTGATCAGTGAAGTAAGAATCGCCAAACTGAGTGGAAAATATATAATCAATCCAACCCGTACTGAACTGGAAAACTCTTCACTTGAATTCCTGATTGCTGCAACGGACAAGAATCTGCTTATGGTGGAAGGGGAAGCCAGTGAATGCAGCGAAGATGAGCTGATTGGGGCTCTACAGATCGCACATGATGCTATAAGGGTACAAATAAAGGCACAGTTAGAGCTTCGCGAAAAAGTTGGTATTAAAGAAAAAAGAGACTATAAAAAACCAGAAACAAATGAAGATCTGAACACGAAAGTTCAGGCCTTCGCAAAGGATAAAATTTATCAGATCTCCAAAGCCGGAAGTTCAAAACATCAACGCAGTGAGGCATTTGATCAGCTTAAGAAAGAACTAATAGAAAGCCTGGGTACTGAAGCATCAGATTCAGATAAAAAGCTTACTAAAAAATACTATGCAGATCTCCAGTGGGAGATTGTTCGTAATATGATTGTGGATGAAAGAATAAGGTTGGACGGTCGCAAACTCGATGAAGTGCGACCCCTGGCAATGGAAACAGATCCATTACCAACTCCGCACGGATCCGCATTGTTTACCAGAGGTGAAACCCAGTCGCTGACTACCGTTACGCTGGGTACACCATTGGATGAACTTCTGGTGGAAAGTGCAGCTAAATCAGATTATTCCAAATTCATACTTCATTATAATTTCCCTCCGTTTTCAACGGGAGAAGTAAAAATGATGCGGGCACCAGCAAGAAGGGAAGTGGGTCACGGTAATCTGGCTATGCGTTCATTGAAAAAAATGATGCCTGGTAAAGATTATCCATATACGGTTCGCGTGGTAAGCGATGTTTTGGAATCCAATGGATCTTCTTCCATGGCCACAGTATGTGCAGGATCTTTAGCGCTGATGGATGCAGGAGTTCCATTTCATAAACATGTAAGTGGAGTTGCCATGGGACTTATCACAAGGAATTCAGATAACAAATATGCCGTACTCACAGATATACTCGGAGATGAAGACCATTTGGGTGATATGGATTTTAAGGTAACCGGAACCCGTGATGGTATTTGCGGAGTGCAAATGGATATCAAAGTTGACGGACTTAGCATGGATACGATGCGGGAAGCACTTGAACAGGCACGTAAGGGAAGATTACATATACTGAATGCAATGTATGAATGCA
>DATHNR010000177.1:0-6347 GCA_035485835.1 Puia sp. | reverse complement strand
GCCTAAAACAAGATTCTCCCTAAAAATCATTCCAGCTTATCTGCCAGTTCCGGGAAAGGCAAAACATTTTTTCTGCTTCGTTTTGTGTAAAATAAATCCCATTCTGCAATTTTTTCCCCTTCAGTTGTATGAAGATTACATGAATTTTTCCCTTCAACGCAATAATGGCCTGCGATTTTTAAAGTTGGTTTATATTCACAGGAAGAAAATCATTATTCCCTTTGACAAGATTATTTGTAATACCTGTATTTCTTATTTTTTGTCTCCCTCAAAACTTTGATGAAGACTATTGCAATTTGAAGAATACGGCTTTCAAAGATGGAGAAAAAATTACCTATAAAATATATTATACACTTGCAGGCGTATATGTGGAAGCCGGTGAAGTTATTTTTTCATGTAATCTTGAACAGTTGAATGATAGGCCTGTTTATCATTTAAGAGCCTCCGGAACAACCCTGCCTTTTTATGACCATTTTTATAAGGTTCGCGATCATTATGATTCCTATACCGACACGGAAACATTAAGACCGTTTCAGTTTACGAGAAATATAAGAGAAGCCGGTACAAAAAAATACGAGAATATACATTTTAATCATACTGCCAATACAGCTATAACGGACAGTGGCGTGCTTAAAGTAGATCCCTGCATACAGGATGTTTTAAGTGCAATATATTATTTGCGAAACGTAAAATTTACTGATATAAAACCCGGAGATAAAATACCCTTTACAATAATTCTCGATAGCCGCATTTTTCATGTTTACATACGCTATCTGGGAAAGGAGATAGTAAAAACTAAATACGGAAGATTTCACACAATCAAATTCAAGGCGATGCTTATAAAAGGGACCTTGTTCGCGGAGGGTGAAAAAATGACTGTATGGGTTAGCGATGATTCTGATCATCTGCCCTTAAGAGTTGAAAGCGCTATTGTAGTAGGATCTGTAAAAGCAGATATGATGGATTTTCAGAACCTGAGAATACCGTTGGAGTCACAAATTCATTAAAGGTGAAGGCCAAACGTTAATTCAGTAAATCTTTTATTGACCTGAATAATTGATCCTTTGTAAAAGGTTTGTCCAAAAAGATATCCGCCCCATTCTCTATTGCCAGGTCTTTAGCTGTGCCGTTAAACCCGGATATCATTATGATTTTAATATTCGGATTGTTTTTTTTCATTTCAGGAATAAAATCAATTCCAAACCCGTCAGGAAGTTTATTATCGAGTATTACAATAGAAGGACTGTCTGTTTTTAAATAGGAAACTGCTGAAGAAATATTTTTTACATGATCCAGTTGTATGCCCCTGCCGGTAAGTATGATATTCAGAAGCAAACACATGTCTGCTTCGTCTTCGATTATAAGTATTTTCTTCATTTCAGTTTGAATTGAATAAAGGGTGACAATTTTCATGCCATGCATCCTTACATTCATCGTACGCAGGTTGGGTACAAATGAAGATTCATCTTGAAACAGCTTATGAAGTAATGAGGAATTTATTACTCAGGCCATCTGTTCCAGATCCAATGTCTTAAATATTGGGTCAGGAGACACATACCTTTCGTTAGAGGTAATGTATTTATCAGCTGACCGTCCTGATTAATACTTTGCTCTGTCGGCAATGCAAATTTATCCGGCATCTGGAAAAAGAAATCAGAAGGCAGACCTAATTTGGGTAAACCATCTCCTGTAAACTTGAAAATACTGCCAAGAATTTTTCCTTGAGGTGTAAGGGTGACATCGTCACCGAAGATTGGGACGTTCATAAAAATTGGATTTTAATAAAGTTAGGGAAAAAATCAATTCAAAAATCAGGTAAACGATCAATTTCAATTATATCCCAACATCGCTTTCCAATCAGAAACCCAATTGCAACTGCACCATAAACACGTTATTGTGTACACCCGGGTTTTCTGTACGATAGGAATATTCCGTTTGTATTTTAGTCCAGACATTAAAGAAATAGTTTAATCCGAAAACATAATAGTCAGATGTTTCCTGCGTTTTTGATTTTGCCGTATTAGGATCATAGGTGTCGTACCTGAAAACTCCCTGTAAATGTTTGGGCCAGAGGAAATAGCTTCCCTGCAGATACCAGCCCTGGTGTACGATTTGATTATTGTCACCATCCTTTCCCTGTATCCATTCGCCTTTTACAGAAACGTCATTGTAGTTTATTGCGAATTCAGTACCCAGCCTGATTCGTTCATGATTTATCGTAGGCGATGAAGTGAATTTGTCAAATCCGTTATAATAGGAACCACCGATATCGAGTATTTTGAATGGATGCAGTATCAGCCTACCGACGATGTCTTTATATGCATTATTATCCACTGTATTTATCCCGGCTCCATTCACAACTGCCAGGAAATAATCCACCAGGTAATGGTTTTTGATTTTTATAAGACTCCCATTGACCATAAGGCCCAGATCCCTCCCATTTTGATTGCCGATAGAATCAACCAATCCGTTGGAAACATCCCCTTTTCTTGCAATTAGGGCACTGACAACCTGTGAGCGATCAATGGTTTCCAGATTCCTGTCCTGTGTGAGGTTTTCCTGGGAAAAAGGGATCACAAATTGACCGGCCGTAATCTTTAAAAAATTAAAGGGTTTATAGGCAATGAATGCGTCTAGCATTTCCGGAGAAACCAGGGCCCCCCCGGTAGGTGCAGTACCGTTTGCACCAGAAGATCCGACAAAATCGATCAATAAGCGATATCCCCATTTGGTTGAAAAATCACCCTGGAAATCCAGCCTGGCCCTTGGGATAACGAAACCATTATTTTTTGTGGGTTCCTGGAAATTCTGATACCTGATCTGTGTATAGCCGCTTAACCGCAGAAGCCTGCCTATGGCCAGCGGAAATGAATCCGACCTGCTGTCAGACAGTTTTTGTTTTTCACTGAACTCTGCGTGTATGGAATCTGCTTCCTTTTGTGTAATTGTGCCTTTTTGTACAAGAATATTTAACAAATCGCCTGTTGTCTGCGCCCTGACAAATTCGCCTGAGAAAAAAAGAACCGAAAGAACAATAAATAATCGTCTCATACATGCTGGTTTTGGTTATAATGAATACGACCCGCCAGGGTCGTATTGTTGAAATAATTTCAAATGATCTGCATTACTATACAAATTTAGTAGACTAATACTATATTGTAATATCCGGTTAGGCCTTTATTGTTTATGAGATGTTAATAGATCGATAACAGCAGGTTATAAAAAAACGGGTATCCAGGGATACCCGTTATCCGAACGATCAATTGCGTTTAGTTAATGACTATTAGTTTCTTTTCATTTTCTTTTCCTTCAATGACAGGAAGGCTGACCTGCAACACACCATCTGCATATTTAGCAGAGATGTTTTGGGTGTCGATGCTTTCATTCAAGGTAAAGGTTCTCCTGAATCCACCCCGGCTGTACTCTCTCAATATCCATTCGGGACGTGGAAATCCTTCAGGTGGATTGTAAGAAATATTAAGTTCATTTCCATTCATATCCAGTTGAAAATGCTCTTTAATGCGACCTGGAGCAAATACCAGCAATTCATAGCTGTTGTCTGTTTTGTAAATGTTCACGGCAGCACGCTGCATAGAGCGGGCGTGCAGATGTTTGTGTCCCTGATCGTTGCCTTTTGCGGCCCATGACTGATTGTAGTACATGTTTTTAGTTTTAAATTAGAAAATAGATGAACAGTAATTTTAAACTAAAAAGGGTGCCGCAAAATTTTGTATGCATTTTTGGCAGTAAGAAAAATAAGATGCTCCTTCGGGAAAGTCTTTATTTTTGCTAAGCTTGTAAAACTATGACGACTTTCACTTTCATTTACCACGAAAAAGAATGTACAGGTAATTTTCTTCCTTCAGACAAAGGCAGGGGATGGGTAAAAGTGATTTTTTTTGAACATTCAGCAGTCATTTTACCGGCAGGATTTCAAACGAGAGATAATAAAATGATCTGGGTTCAAAGTATTCAGCATGGCGAGGCTGTTTGGCCACACGATCTAATTCAGACTTTGGGAGAAGCAATTGAGAAGTCATCTCTTCAAATCCCTTCTTTTACAACTATCTGATTAAAGATATCGAATCAGGCATATTTTCTCTACCATCGTTCTACAACGAGTTTTTGGGTACCTACTTCATTGTTTTTTTCATCCAGTATCCGAACATAATAAAAACCCTGAGTTGCATTGAGAGGAATATGTATAGTCTCAGTTTGTGTATTTCCTGTAATAGTAGCAATCTGCTGCACCACAATTCTTCCAACTACATCTGCCAGCTGAATTGTATAATTGCCGGTTTGCAGTTCATTGAATTGAATGCTGACAATATCATCCATAGCCGGATTGGGATAAATTTTAATCTTTTTCAGGTTTTCACCTGATTTGCCAATGAACAAGTTGGAGTAGCCTGAACCATTAGTATATAATACATTGCTGTTGGCAAGATCTGCGCTTTCATACAATGCATGTTTTGTTTGGGAGGATGTTGCATTCCAGGTTTCAGGATCTATTAAAAAATATGTATCCGTATATGCTGTACTTGTTACTATGAGCTGCTTTCCATTTTCTGTAACAGCTACTCCGCTGGTTGTAAATTTCTGTGGTAAACCTGAAACAGTTCCAAGATAAGAAGTCATTTTTGTTGCGATATCCACTTTAAAAACCTTGTTGCTGCCGGTTATAAGATATAAATGACCGTTATCATCAGCAACAAGGTCTCCCCCGGAATTTGCGCAGATACTGTGAATAGTCATTTCTTTATTCTGCGGGTCATCCATGAGATCTCCCATATCCGTAATCACAGGTGATCCACTGGTCGTAAATCTTATTAAATGATTTCCGTCGTTTGTGATGGTATATCCAAATTCATCCGGTGCAATAACCATCCGGTTCACAGGGCCAGTATTCCTCAGATCATATTGGCCGGCTTTGCTGAAGAATTGATCCGATACCGCGAATATCTCCATCGTAGAAAGATCGATATAGTGCAGCTGGTCAATATTCATAGGAGTGTAATAGAGCCGGTTAGACTTTCTGTCATAAGCGATCGCAGCCACGCTGCTATCCTGCACATTTTTCAATATACTGCTGAATTCGCCTGTCCGGGTATCCAGTTTACGTAAAGCCACCCACTCACTGCCTCCTTTATTAATGGAAGTTATTGCATAGGCAAAATGATCAGGCTGGCCCATGGCATAATTATACATAAAGAGCATTATAATAAATATCAGCCTGAAAAGTAATAACCTGTTCATTTAAATATTTACTGATCTTATTAGTTCTTAAATCAATGATAACCAATATAAGTATTTCCTTTAACATCTGCAAGATTAGAAGAGCATTACAGATTATTTGAAGCAACAACTTCGTACATTCATAAGAAAATAACTGAAGCATAAAGCAGAATATTTATCGAATCTTACACCCTTGAGGGGAATTGCTGCTTTGCTTGTTGCCATTTTTCATTTTGAAATGGCGATTGCAAGGTTTGTACCGGCTAAACTTACCATGTTTTTTGAGAAGTGTTATTTGATGGTAGATCTTTTTTTTATCATGAGCGGGTTCATCATACTTCATGTATATAAAGACGATTTTGCATTTCAAATCGAAAGAAATTCCTTTAAAAAATATTTAGTAGCAAGGTTTGCCCGTATTTATCCGCTGCATTTTTTTACCATGCTGCTCCTGGTAACGCTGGTAATTACTTTTTCTCCCCATGGCACTTATCCAAATGCGATAGAAAATCCATGGGCCATACCAACAGGATTTCTATTACTTCATTCATATTATATACACAATATCTATACCTGGAATATACCTTCATGGAGCATCAGTGCAGAATGGGCGGCTTATTTATTATTTCCTTTTCTGGCTTTTTTCCTCAATAAGAAGAAATTATTTGCGCTTATCACATTTATTATAATTGTAATCGCAGCGTATATTTCCATCATGTATTTCCTGCCGAGAAAAAATTATTTATTTCCTTCAATACCCGTTCCGCATAATCTGAACACAACCTATGATTACGGATACCTGCGCGGGATCGCTGGTTTTATTACAGGGATGATTGTTTATAAACTATATCAATGGTTTTCACCAAAAAATTTATTTAATAATGATTTCTTTGCGGCTGCTATTATAATTCTGGTTGTTTTGGCATTGCATTTTGCAGTGAACGACGCGTTTTGCGTTATCTTATTTGCCGCACTTGTATTTGGATTCGCACTGAATAACGGCTATCTGCATATATGCTGCAATAACCGCATTCTGCAGTATATTGGAAAAATATCCTACTCGATTTATTTAATGCAGATATTTCTTCAGGAACCTTTTTCAAAAGGCCTCC
>DATHNR010000176.1:0-3212 GCA_035485835.1 Puia sp. | reverse complement strand
GCCGAAAAATAAAACCACCAGGCTTGCGGGGTTTACTATTCAATGTACACCACTTGGGAAACCCTCATTTTTTCTTTTTAACTATCTGCAATTTGCCAGTGGGGAGGGTCATGCACAAAATACAGCTGAACCTGCGAAATCCAGTATCAATACACCTTTTCAACTCTTCCGCTGGGTGCATGTGCCGGGATCATTTCATCAGGCAGACCAGGTTTTCTTTGGAAAATATACTTATACAGTAACACCTCGGTATTTTGACAATCAAAATCACCTGACAACAATCGATCTCTCACTTTCTGTTTCAGCAGACATCACGATGGCGCCTTTTGTAAAAGGGAATATTGATCTGGGATTCACGAGAGGGTTTGTACAATCACAAGCTTTTGTACATCACTTTGGTCCAAAGGCAATCTTCAGGCCTAAAGCGAAGGCGCTTAGTTTTGATACTTCGCAGGTTGCAGGCAAAGACAGCGATGGAAATACTTATACATTCGGCGATGAATATTTCTGGTCTGGTTTTACAGCCCGTGAAAAAATATTTGCGCTGATTGGAGATATTGAGAAGGATGAATCGCTTTCCCTCGATGTGCTTGCTTACGATTTTAACGAGCCCGATATCATCAATGCATTTCTGAAACTGGCGGGGCAGGGAAGGATCCGGATGATCCTGGATAATGCAACGCTGCATCATAATAAAGCAGGCACCAAACCGGAGGACCAGTTTGAAGCGGCGTTTAAAAAAGTTGCAAAAAAGTCAGCGGCTATTATCAGGGGTAAATTTGCACGGTTTCAACATAATAAGGTTCTCATTGTAAAAAAAGGGAATCAGGCTGTCAGGGTGCTTTCGGGTTCAACCAATTTTTCGATTACCGGCATGTATGTCAACTCTAATCATGTTGTGATATTTAATGATACATCGATCGCGTCTGCTTATAGTATCGCATTCGATGAAGCATGGAATGATGGTGTAAATGAAAAGGCCTTTGTGAATGCGACGATTTCAGAAAAGAAATTTCCTTTTAACGGTAAGGGACTCCCAAAGATGAGTATAACTTTTTCACCGCACGCAAATGCTTTTGCTTTGTCAACACTCACGAATATTGCCAATCGTGTGGTTGCAGAAAAAAGCAGTGTTCTTTTTGCCATCATGGATACTGATCCGACGGTTAAAGGACCTGTCATTCCCGCGATTCTGAATTTGCATAAGCAACAAAAGATTTTCAGCTATGGGATTTCAGATTCTGTGAATACAATTAGTTTGTATAAGCCCAATACGAAAAACGGTATCCAGGTCACCGGCAAACCCGGAACGACACAGCTGCCTCCTCCATTTGACAAGGAGGTATCAGTTGGGATTGGTCATCAGGTGCATCACAAATTTATTGTTTGCAGTTTCAATACTCCGGATGCGGTCGTATGGTTTGGTTCATCCAATCTTGCCGAGGGCGGTGAAGAACAAAACGGTGATAACCTGATTGAAATACATGATCAGGATATAGCAACAGTGTTTGCCATTGAGGCACTGGCGCTGGTAGATCATTTTTTATTCCGGGATACATTCACATCAAAGGGTAAGAATCCAAAACCATTACCGCTTATTCTGCAGGCCAGCGATAGCTGGACAGAAAAATTTTATAATGCGGATGATTTGCATTCAGAAGAACGCCTTTTGTTTTCTTAAGATGAAAAATAGTAACTGATATTAAAAAATTAATTAAAAACAGGCAGCATCAAAGTGAAAAAGAACAAACCGGCTTATTCAAGATTTTCTGATCACATGCAGTTGGTTGTACCAACGAGGCCAAAAAAGAAAAAGGATTTTTTTGCATACAAACCTGCCAAGGGTTGGCGGAATGCGCCATATGATTGCCTTCCCCTGCATAATCCACCATTATGTCCTCACGATGAAGCCATTTTTTTTCTGCATATGGCTTCTGAAGTTGAGCATGCTTTGATGGTTCAATACTTATATGCTGCTTTTTCTCTTGGAGGTGCACAGGTGCCTGAAGATAAGAGGGAACTAGTCAATAGCTGGCGTGTTAAGATTCTGGGTATTGCAAGAGAAGAAATGGGGCATCTTATTACAGTACAGAATATTCTTCATTCAATAGGTGGTCCGCTTACTTTCCAAAGAGAAGATTTTCCTTTTGATTCGAAACTATATCCGTTTCATTTCAGTCTGGAAAGAATGACTAAAAACTCCCTTGCTAAATATGTAGTTGCGGAGATGCCATCAGAGGATTTTTTAAAAAAGAATGATCCTTTACTTCATAAAGAAATGAAGGTCATCAAGGCGATAGCACAAAAAGGTAACAAGGGGAAAGCAATCAACCGTGTGGGCATGATTTATGAGAAAATCCAACAGCTTCTTGATGGAGTGGAAAATGAAGATTTCCTGAAAGACTCAGAAAAATTCCAGTCACCGCATAGTGCATGGGGAACGAATGATCATAAAATTATTATTGAGACTGCAACCAACCGTGCAGATGCCAAAGCTGCCCTGTTTAAAATAGCTGAACAGGGTGAAGGAGAAGTGGTCAGCATGAAACCATCTGCAGAGGAATCTCATTTCGAGCGGTTCCTCCATATATATAAGGCCTTCCCTCCAGGCGGAAGGTGGCAGGCTTCGAAACATGTGCCGCTGAATCCCTCAACTAATTTACCAGGTACTGACCCTGATCCGTCAATAATTACAGACGAGCAGGCTCTCCTATGGGCCCAGCTTTCCAACCAGCGTTACAGAATGATTTTACTTTATTTAAGTCATTGCCTGCAGATGGAAATAAAACCGGCTTCCTTTTACGGACAATTGATCAGCTGGACTTTTGGTGAGATGTATAATCTCCGGTCGATCTCAGATATTCTGACAACGATACCGCAGCAAAAAGGGAACCGGAAGGGGCCCCGTGCAGCTTCACCATTTGAACTTCCCTATAACCTGAACCTTCCGGCCCGGGAAACGAATAAATGGAGGGCTCATCGGGACCAGTTGCTGAACAGCAGGATCATCATCGACGAACTGCTTGAATATAACGATGTCGCACATGCGATTTATTTAAAAGCTCTTCGCAGTGCTGACGAACAGGCATTATCCGTCATAAAATCCATCATAAATCAATAAACCAAGATTATTAACCCATGGCGATACATGATATTCACGAAATCAGAATTCTTCCGGCATTTGCCATAGCGCGTCTGGGTTCTTCTCCTGA
>DATHNR010000175.1:0-2581 GCA_035485835.1 Puia sp. | reverse complement strand
TGATATATAAGGGAATGCTGGCGTAGCACTTTCTCCTACAACGAGATCTGTCCCTTTCCATATACCCTTCCAGCGGATATTCATGTTTTTAATATAAAAAGTCATTTTCTGATTTGTAAGCAGGTCTCCGGTTGAATTACCTGCTGCAAACGTAGTCGTTGTGCCTGCTGCACTACCTACCGGAGGTGCACCTGGCGGAAAATTATCTTCTGCCGCCAG
The DNA here is from genome assembly GCA_035485835.1 of Puia sp. Lineage (GTDB taxonomy): Bacteria > Bacteroidota > Bacteroidia > Chitinophagales > Chitinophagaceae > Puia. The sequence goes on along the minus strand of DATHNR010000175.1, from coordinate 2,362 downwards.
TAAAAGTTCGGCAGAGAACTTTTTTGAAATATTATAATCATACCCTAAATAGATACGACGAAACTGGAACATGCTGGTTTGAGCTCTGATACCCGTGTATTGGTTGCTTCCACCTCTGGACAAGGAGTCGGAATGTCCTTTATAGGCGAAGTCGCCAAATGCATAGCCCCATATTCGTCCGGAGCCTTCCGCCCCTGAGCGATAAAGGGAATCATTGTTTATTGTGGACATAGCATTAGAAGGATTATAAACATTCTGGGCTTCTAATGAATCTTTAAAAAAAACAGATAAAAAAACAAAAACCGAAATTCTGAATAGCGTTTTGGTGAATCGACTTCTCATAAAAACTTGTTTTAAGAATTGATTTGGTAGCAAAAGACGTTAGGTCCTGTGAATGGAATGTTATGTGAATATGACCAAAATGTTAACAGATTTATATACAGCCATCAATCTGAGATTAAATGCAGAGTTCACAAATACTTAATAATTTGATAACCTCAAAATACCAGTAAAAATCGGGACGCTTCGAATGGTATATTTGAAATAAACCAGTGCTTTGGATACCATGAAGCGATATTCAGAAAGCCAGATCCGGGCTCTTTATTCTGAATTCAAGAGTCATAAGAAATATGCCGACAAATTAGCGTTTTTCGATCAGATTTTTGGAATCATTCCTTTTCCATTCCCGGATTTTGATCCACTTCTTCGTTTTTTCTTTCAAAAGGAAAAAACAGATGAACTGGCAGAGATTTACAGGAATGAAAGAAATAATCCGGGTCTGACTGAAAGAAAATTCTTTTTCGGTGAAGACTTTATTTTCAACATCAAGCCCGCAAATTCAAACAGTGCTGCCTATAGTAATTATATTCTATCGAGTTTTCTTTCCCGTAGTCCGGATTTTGAAGAATGGATCCGTCAAAATATATCTGATGAGAGCTCCGTTGAGTCATTATTAGATGAGGCAAACGGCACCGTTAACAGAATCGAATATTGTATATACAATGAATATGATAAAAGTTTCAAACTTCAATGTATGTCGGTATTTTTCAAAGGTTTTTACGATGCCTTTAGCAACCGTGTAAATCTGCCAGGTAAAAAAAGAAAGTTTATTGAACTTTATTTGTATGCTCAGGGAATTATTTATTCGAATTATATAAGCTCTCTGAAAAGAGCTTTATATGTAGATTTCTTTATTCCGGCCGATCTTAAAAAGCCCGCGAATCTTGACCTGCCAGGTAAGCTGGATTTGCTAAATGAACTTGGAATTATAGATTTTCTGAAAACCAGATATTCAGGAACGGATTCAGTTACATTTGAAAATAAAATGGCTGAAATTCTCTGCCTGCTGACCGGAGAATATACTGGTCAAAAGGAATCTATTCTCAAAATCCTTTCAACTATGAACAGGCAAAACAAAAACGAAATTCAGAAAAAAGTATCATCCGGTTTTTATAACAAAACCGTGAACCATACTGTAAGAAAATAAAAAATCGATACTTTATAAGGAGAAACTTTTATGTTGTGCTGTTTGGGCATCATGTGCATCCAGCACGGCTTTTAATTCCTTATTAATTTCAGGAATTCCAAATTCAGGAGAATTCAATTCAGCCTCCTCAGAATAAGTTTTATCATACCATTTTCCATCAGAAACAGTTTTATAAAATTTCAATTTCAACTGTTCTCCTTTCATAGGACTGTCGAAAAAAACATAGTACTCGACTAGGGGTAATTTGTCTACCGAAACAGAATACAAGCCTTCACGTAAGATAACCAGGGAGTAGGGAGACGTTCTAACCTTAGCAATCCTGTTTACTATTGGAAAGTGAAGCTGGTATTCTTGTTGCATATAGGAAAATGATTGTTAAACAGCTGCAAAATAGTGCCGTAACCCCACAAGCCATATTAATTTAATGTTACCAAATTGTTTCCTCCGGCCTAAAAGCCGGGTTATTTGAATGAACTTCAGGCATATACCGATCGGCAGGATCGTTATCCGAACGATCTCTGTAATCCCATAAATCAAGTTCTGGGCCAATTAGAAAGTCGTTATCCTTGAACAATTATAATAAGCTGAATAAGTGGCATTTGGAGTATAAATATTATCATTGTGGGGATTAAATTAGATTCCTTGGATATTCAGGTTATCAATAATACAGAACGTAAACAGTTCGAAATTCATGATGATGGCGAAACTGCTGTACTTCAATACCGGTTCCATGAAGGTCATATCTGGCTCATGCATACTGAAGTTCCCAAAAAGCTCGAAGGAAAAGGTATTGCTTCAACACTTGCACATTATGCTCTGGAATGGGCAAAAGAAAATAACATAAAAGCAAAAGTACTATGCCCCTTTGTAGCCATT
>DATHNR010000174.1:0-3082 GCA_035485835.1 Puia sp. | reverse complement strand
CTACAGCGGTTTCCGTATCTATTCCACGCTGATTACAATAAAATATCTGATCCTCTCCAATTTTAGAAGTGGTGGCTTCATGTTCAACCACCGCTGTATTATTTCTTACTTCAATATAAGGGAAAGTGTGTGCTCCGCATTTATCACCAAGTAAAAGAGAATCGCACTGTGAAAAATTCCTGGAGTTCAACGCATTTTTACTTACGTGTACGAGCCCCCTGTAACTATTATTACTGAAACCTGCTGAAATCCCTTTGGAAACAATCCGGCTGCGCGTGTTCTTTCCCAAATGCATCATCTTGGTTCCCGTATCAGCCTGCTGGTAATTATTCGTAACTGCAACAGAATAAAATTCGCCGGTTGAATAATCACCTTTTAATATTACGCTGGGGTATTTCCAGGTTATTGCTGATCCGGTTTCCACCTGTGTCCAGGAAATTTTTGAATGATTGCCTTTACAAATGCCTCTTTTTGTCACAAAATTATATACGCCGCCACGGCCCTGTTTATCGCCCGGATACCAGTTTTGAACAGTTGAATATTTTATTTCAGCATTGTCAAGTGCCACCAGTTCCACAACGGCTGCATGCAACTGATTTTCATCCCTCATGGGTGCAGTACAGCCTTCAAGGTAACTTACATAACTCCCCGCTTCCGCAATGATCAGGGTCCTTTCAAACTGGCCGGTATTTCCAGCGTTGATCCTGAAATAAGTTGATAATTCCATGGGACAACGAACACCTTTTGGGATAAAACAGAATGACCCGTCGCTGAATACTGCTGCATTCAGTGCGGAAAAATAATTATCAGTGATAGGAACTACTGTACCCAGATATTCCCTGATAAGATCGGGATGTTCTTTTATGGCTTCACTCATAGAACAGAAAATAATCCCGAGTTCGGCCAGTTGACTTTTAAATGAAGTGCCGATGGATACGCTGTCGATAACAGCATCCACAGCCACACCTGTCAGTCTTTTCTGTTCTTCCAGGGATATACCCAATTTTTCAAAAGTCCGTATTAGTTCGGGGTCGATTTCATCCAGGTTTTTAGGGTTAATCTTCTGTTTAGGGGCAGAATAGTAAATAATATCCTGGTAGTCGATAGGAGGGTAATGGATATTTGCCCAATCAGGAGATTTCATTGTGAGCCAATGCCTGTAAGCTTTTAATCTCCAGTCCAACATCCATAAAGGTTCCTTCTTACGGGCAGAGATAAAACGAATTACGTCTTCATTCAGGCCTTTTGGGGCTTCGTCCGCTTCGATTTGTGTAACAAACCCATATTTGTAGTCGCTGAATACCGTTTTTTCAATCGTCCTCAATTCATCCTCAGCTTCCCGGGACTTGGGTTGGATAAGATCTGTCTTCATTCCACAAATTTACGAAACCGTTTATACTAAAAAGTATAAACAGAAGATTTTCTTTAAAGGAATTGAGAAAAAATGATGCAGCGTTTGAGGCTCAAAGCCTGTCCGGGCCTTATCGCCCTTGATTTTTGCCTAAGGAAACCATCCCTGTAAGGTACCTTTTTTCGGGTTGTCTGATTTTTTATGGAATAGCTCGGGAGGTTATCCAAATAGCAATCCTAAGTACTTAAATATCAAGATATTAAGTTAGGAACAATTTATGCTTTTCTCTGTTTGAGGAATTTTCGCTGGGGAAAGAGAATATCTTCAGCGGTTTCATACCCTTCTTCAGCAACCACCGTTAACCGTTTTTCTAGTTTTTTTCTTCTACCCATCAGCTGAAGGATGAGAAGGGCCGTTAATGTAATGCCTGCTACGATCAGGATTTTCTTTGTCTTCATGAAATTGATCCGCTGAAATAATTGGTCAAAAATTCGTTATATAGCGTAGTCATTCTAAAAATCATGCCTATTTTGGTCAAAGTAATAACTAAAAAGTAAAAATTTAAAAAGCATTGTACTTTATAGGATTTACTCAAAGGATGTCAGAATTTTTACTTTTCCCTTTTTATTTTTAAAAATGCCTCTTCCATTAAACAAGCTTCCTTTTTATCAAAAACTTGCTTCCGTTCTTGTAAGCCTTATCGCAATAGGTTATCTCGTAATTCTGGGAAAGGAAATACTCAGTCCCCTGATTTTCTCATGCTTGTTTTCGATTTTACTTCTGCCATTGGCTTCATTTATGGAAAGAAGGTTTGGATTTAGACGGGGTCTTGCATCAATATTGGCGATATTATTATTGGTTACATTTATTTCATCGATCATCTATTTCGTCGGAATGCAAATAAGCGATCTGGCGGACGACTGGCCACAATTTAAAATTCAGCTGAATAGTTCACTGGCAAGTATCCAACACTGGATTGCATTTAAATTTCATATCAATTCATACAAGCAGCTTACGTTTCTAAAATCAGCTGCGAGCAAAGCTTTGGATTCCGGAACGACTGTTTTGGGAACGACTATAATTTCCCTTTCATCTTTTATTCTCTTTCTGATATTCACTTTTATTTATACTCTTTTCCTGCTTACTTTCCGAAGGCTGATAATGAATTTTCTTATCTCTGTTTTCCTTGAAGAAAATTCTATTGTGGTTCATGATATCGTGGAAAAGGTTCAACAGATCCTCAGGAAATACATAATCGGTTTATTCATTGAAATGTGTATCGTATCAGTAGTTGTATTCATTGCATTCTGGGCATTCGGGATTAAATATGCGGCATTACTTGCAATTATAACCGGTCTCCTTAATATTATTCCTTATATCGGAATTTTTTCAGCTATGCTGATCAGTTTCCTTATCACATTTGCAACTGCCGCCGCCACCGGAAAATTATTTCTTGTGGTAGTAACACTTGTTATCACGCACCTTGTGGATAGTAATATTTTATTACCCGGGATAGTCGGTTCCAAGGTTAAGATCAATCCTTTGATAACCGTACTTGGTGTAGTACTCGGAGAAATGATCTGGGGTATTTCGGGCATGTTCTTATCCATCCCTGTAATTGCAGTGCTTAAAATTATATTTGACCGCGTAGAAAGCCTGAAACCCTGGGGAGTACTCCTGGGCGAAGAAGAAAAAACAGCCCGTCTAAAAACTATTCAACCGAAGGTTGAG
>DATHNR010000173.1:0-4682 GCA_035485835.1 Puia sp. | reverse complement strand
TAAAATTTTGTACAGCGGGGTAAGGAAGGCAGGAAGGGATGGTTGACAAGAAAAAATCCCGTCCCCCGCACGTGCGGGGGACGGGATTTTTTCTTGTCAACCATCCCTTCCTGCCTTCCTTACCCCGCTGTACAAAATTTTACTGATTTATAAAAATTACTATCTTTACAATCGCTCTGTAATTCTGGTTATAAGCTGTGCTGGTGCCCTTCTTTAGATAGTACCATCGTTCATCGTAGCTACGAAGTTTAGAGTCGTTTTTATCATTTTTAATTTTAGCACAATGAACATTTATGTTGGAAACCTCTCCTGGCAAATGACCGATGAGGATCTGAGAAATCTTTTTGAACAACATGGAGCCGTTGGTTCCGCAAAAATCGTTAAGGACAAAGTTTCAGGCCGAAGCAAAGGTTTTGGATTTGTTGAAATGGAAAACGACGCGGAAGCCCAGGCGGCCATTACGGCGCTTTACGATTCAGAAGTAATGGGTCGTAAGATTATAGTGAATGAATCCCAGCCTAAACAACAGGGTGGCAGCGGCGGCGGTTTCAAAAAGAGAAGTTTCGGAGGCGGAAGCGGTGGTGGTGGTGGTTATAAGAAAGGTGGCTTCAACCGTGGAAATGGCGGTGGCGGCGGCTTCGACAGAGACTATTAATCTTCTCACCATATTGATTTATAAAAATCCTTCCCGCCATATCGGGAGGGATTTTTTTTTGAAAACATAGTTATGACAAAAAATGCCGGTCTTTCTTTCCCTGATTGTTCCCTGCTGCTGTTTGTTTTTCTGATGTCCTGTCATAATCAGAATGTAAAGCAACCTGCTGTAGCTGTTAAAAATGATACAGTTTCAAAACGGGACGCATCTGTTAAAGGTGCATTCAGCGATCAGCAAATCCTTTATCTGGATCGCAGCCATATCAAAAAAATTCTCGGTGGCTTTCCATTGCTCGGAAAATATGTTACCGATGTTCAACAGTTTTATAATTACCGCAATAACAGTTATGCATGGTACGAAACAACGGGTCTCATCGAAGAAGCCGGTAATTTATATACCCATCTTAATAATTTGCAGGATGAGGGCATACTGGAATCTGCTCCTTATATAAAAACCCTGGATACTCTCATCAATGATCCGGCAGTCACCGGCAGGCCGGACTCCGTGCTGGAAATACTATTAACAGCAGAATATCTTTTTTATGCAGACCGGGTATGGAATGGAATCTCAGAAAACCAAACCACTAAGCTGCAATGGTATATTCCCAGGAAAAAACTCGATCTGCCTTTTATCACGGACTCCCTCATCAGGGATACTTCTGCACCGATTTTTTCAGATGACTACAGTTTCCGGCAATACAATTTGCTGAAAGCCACTCTGAAAAAATACAGGCAACTGGAAACATCGGCTGAATGGAAACCGATAGACGTAAAAAATAAATATAAACTGAATGACCGTTCACCGGATATTACCCTTATCAGAAAAAAGTTATACGAATTAGGAGATCTTAAGCAGGACGATGGTAGTGAAATTTTTGATGATGGTTTGCAGACCGGCATCAAATTATTTCAAACCCGCTATGGAATGACAGATGATGGAATCGCAGGTACTGAGTTTTTACGTTATCTGAATACACCAATACAGGATTATATCCGGAAAATTATTATAAATATGGAGCGTGCGCGCTGGTTGCCCCTGGATTTAAAAAGTCATTACCTGATAATTAATATCCCTTCATTCACGCTCTATGCTTATGACCTTGATACATTGGATTTTTCCATGAACGTAGTGGTCGGCAGGAATGTTCATAAGACAGTTTTATTTTCCGGTGATATAAAGTATGTCGTATTCAGTCCTTATTGGGATATTCCTCCTTCCATTCTGAAAAATGAAATTTTACCCGGCATTCAAAAGGACCCGAATTATCTAAAACGAAATAATATGGAATGGGTTGGAAACCGCGTGAGGCAAAAGCCCGGCCCTAAGAATTCCCTTGGCCTGGTGAAATTTTTATTTCCCAATTCCTATAACATCTACCTGCACGACACACCTGCAAAAAGTCTTTTTCAACAATCCACACGTGCTTTCAGTCATGGTTGCATCCGTTTGGGAGAGCCCGAAAAATTAGCCGTTTATCTTTTGAGGAATGATTCCGATTGGACGGAAACAAAAATTGACGCAGCCATGCATAAAGGCGTTGAAAAATATGTCACGCTTAAAAATCCAGTACCCGTATACATCGGTTATATGACTGCATTTGTTGACAATAAAGGAAGGATCAACTTCCGGGATGACATTTATAAAAGGGATGGGGCGTTGGGGAAGATGATCATTAAGTAGAGATATGGGTTATGGGTTATGACTGTTACAAATTAAAATCTCATAACCCATAACCCATAACCCATAACCCATAATCCTATTGAAGTCCAAACAATTTCAGATTAAGTTTCTGCAGTGTAAGTATTTTGAATGATGAAGGAATGAGCACAGACACATTGTGTTTGCTTCCACCATAACTCACCATGCGCACCGGGATGCTGGAAAGACCTTCGAAGATTTTATTTAAAACATCTTTCGTTTCGACAATTTCGTTTCCAACAATGGATACGATGGTCTGGTCCTGCTGCACTTCGGTATTTCCGAAGGGTTCCAGTTCCCTGAGAATATGATGCAGCTGACTTCCATTGTCAATCGTTACGGATACGGCTACTTCGGAAGTGGTCACCATATCAATGGGTGTTTTATATTTTTCGAATACTTCAAATATTTTCCTGAGAAATCCATAAGCCAGCAACATGCGGCTGCTCTTGATATTGATGGCGATGATTCCGTCTTTAGCTGCGATGGCTTTCACTCCTGATGTAGATGTTGTTTTCTGTATCACCGTTCCAGGCGCGTTCGGCGCCATGGTATTGAGCAGTTTCACGGGTACATTCTGTTGCTGCGTTGGCCATATACAGGTAGGATGTAAAATTTTAGCGCCGAAATAAGCCAGCTCAGCCGCTTCATCAAAGCTCAACACTTCCACCGGAATGGTTTTCTTTACAATCCTCGGATCATTATTATGCATGCCATCGATATCGGTCCAAATTTCGCAAACGCTTGCATGGATGGCTGCTGCCACCAGGGAAGCTGTATAATCGCTTCCTCCTCTTTTCAGGTTATCTACTTCTCCTTTTGCATTTCTGCAGATATATCCCTGCGTTATAAAAAGTTTATTTGCCGGATACTTCGCCAGCAACTCCATCAGCTTCGAACGAATGAGTTCCAGCTGGGGCTCATCTTCTTCATCAATCTGCATGAATTCCAAAGCAGGCAACAACACATGCTGTATTCCCTGTTCTTCCAGGTAAACACTGAAAAGTTTTGTTGAAAGTAATTCCCCCTGGGCAAGGATGTCTTTATTCAGGGCTTCGCTAAAAGAAATACGCAGAATGATGCGAAGGAATTCAAAATGTTCATGGATGATTGCAGTGGCCTGTTCGCGGGCTTTTTCAGAATTCAATAGCTGCTGAACAAATTGATGGTAATGATTACTGAGTTTGCTGATTAATTCGCTGGCTTTCTCTCTCTCAAAGCGGGCGGCGGACTGACCAATTTCCACGAGGGCATTTGTTGTACCGCTCAACGCACTTAAAACAACGATCTTATTTTCCGGATCGGCAGTAATGAGTTTTGCCACCTCATGCATACGCTCCGGTTTGCCTACCGAAGTACCTCCGAATTTCATAACTTTCATGCGATCCATTTTTGGGACCGCAAATATACAAACGAAAACGCCACCATGGTTTTAATCCATAGTGGCGTCGTTATAAAAGTTTTTTATTTATTTTTTAATGATCTTCTGGTTATACAGGTTGTTATTTATCATTACCTGGATAATATAGATTCCTCGGGGAAGATTTCCAAGCTGATCAACCATGATACTGTTGTTACCATTTGTTACCGTAATTGATTTGGTAAGAATTTGTCTTCCTGAATTATCAATCAGGCGTAACATACCGTTATCCGGTTTGTCGGTAAATAAATTCAGGATCGCATAGTTATCAACCGGGTTTGGATATACAGAGAAACTATTCTCAGGCTGATCCAGTTTAACAGGAATGATTTTACTGTATGTATATTTTCCGTCATTGTCTACAATACGGAGACGATAATAAACAATATTACCATTGGTATTATACAGCTGGTCGTTGATGTTGTAAAAATGGGTCAGATCCAATGAACTGCTGGCATCCACCTGGGCCACACCAATAAAGTTCGTACCGTCTGAACTTCTTTCCACTTCATAATAAGCAGCATTGATTTCATTAGTTGTTGACCACGCAACTTTCACATTGTTGGAAGAAACGTAAGTCGCACTGAAATCAAGGAGAGTTACAGGAAGAACAGTTGACTGACAGAGCTGCATATTCGGAGGAAGCTGTGCAAAAGGAAATGTTTGTGTAAGAACACCTACTCTTCCTGAGTCAGCTCCATAATTATCCGTTTCAGTAGTACCATGACTTATACCAAATGAACCGGATGCAACAGATGAAGCAGCATTTAATGCACCGTTTGAGAAAATCACTCCTCCTCCGCCACCACCGCCTGGTCCGTGCTGTGTAGCACTCATACCTGCAGGAAAATTACTTGCACCGTCACCACCGATTGCAGTAGCTGTAATACCAGACTGTCCGCTGTTGGC
>DATHNR010000172.1:0-7898 GCA_035485835.1 Puia sp. | reverse complement strand
CATGATATTATTTACCCAGGATTTCTGGGAATAAGAACCATGACAGGCATCGTGCATAATATTAAAGCCAATACTGGCCAGCACGAAACCAAACAGACCGGAAATCAGAATGCCGGGAATTAGTTGTAAATGAACAAACAGTAACACAAGGTAAAGTATGATTGCTGCGGGAACCAATGTAAGCGCCTTGATGTATAATTTCCAGTTTCCCGTTTTTCTAACCTGGTTTGCAGAAAAGTATTTTTCCACCGAAAATTTTAAATCCTGGTAAAAGGAATTATCCCTGTTATTGAAAGAAACTTTATACATATTTGTATAGAATGCTTACACCACAAAGGTAATATCGTTTTAAGTTTGGAAAGAATCTAATCTGCGGCCAAAATGTTAACTATTTATATTTTGACTTAAATTCAATATTCAAAATAAATCTCTGATCATGAAAAATAAACTGCTTGTCTGCCTGCTTTTATGTTTTTTCATCAGTGTATGTGCCTTTTCACAGGAAAAATATAATGGCATAGATGCGAATCTTTCTAATTTATTCCGTCTGTCTGATGCCAGGAGCCGTTCTATAAGCCCGGAAAATTTTAATGGTGAGAAGGGAAAGGGTGCAATGGCTGTAAAGGGGACGGGTGAATCAGCAGCCAGAGAATTGGGAAAAGGATGGAAGTTGAGCCCTTCAGTTGAAATAAAAGCGCATACGACTTTTACAGTTGCAGAAATAGAAGGTCCCGGTTCTGTGCAGCACATCTGGATGACACCCACCGGAGTATGGCGAAATTCAATAATTCGTTTTTACTGGGATGACGAGAAAACCCCATCCGTGGAAGCTCCGGTAGGAGATTTTTTTGGAATGGGTTGGGGACAGTATTCAGCATTACGTTCACTTGCCATTTGTGTCAATCCTGGTTCAGCATTTAATTGTTACTGGCCAATGCCATTCAGAAAAAAATGCCGTATCACTATGGAAAATATCGATAATGAGTCCATGACGCTTTACTACCAGGTAGACTATATTCTTACGGTAGTTCCTGCAGATGCTGCTTATTTCCATGCCCAGTTCAGGCGTGTAAATCCTCTTGCTGAAAAATCAGTGGTTGTTTTGCTTGATGGCGTTCAGGGACGGGGACAATATGTTGGTACATATCTGGCATGGGGTGTTCACAATAACGGATGGTGGGGTGAAGGTGAAATTAAATTTTATATGGACGGGGATACAGAATATCCAACGATTTGCGGAACCGGCACTGAAGATTATTTCTGTGGCTCTTACGATTTTGATACGCATAAAAAAAATGCCAGTGGTGTGGATGAATCTAATTATACTGAATTCAATACTCCCTATTCCGGACTCGCACAGGTAATCCGCGGAGACGGTCACTATAATGTTTCCCAACGGTTCGGTTTATACCGCTGGCATATAACCGATCCAATCCGTTTTGAAAAAAACCTCCGGGTAACAATACAGGCTCTTGGCTGGCGTTCCGAAGGCCGTTATCTTCCACTGCAGGACGATATTGCTTCAACTGTTTTCTGGTATCAGTCGGAACCGCATGGGGTCTTTCCTGTTTTCCCAAATAAGGATGCACTTGAAGTAAACTGATAATTTTAAAAGTAAAAAGTAAAAAACATTATTAATGCAGATTCCAAATGGAAGAGAGACTACTGATTTTTATTTCGTTTAAAGGGTTTCTGCTTATTTCCTGCTGTACAGAATTAAATGGCTGATCCGGAAAAAATATTTCTGTCATGGTTGTTAGTCCCTGATCTGCGAATAATTCCAGAGAAGCATTATCCAGTATCAAAATAATCTTTGAATCATTGGACCGTGAAATGCGCGGACCATAATGAATCCTGGCAAACTGAGCAGCGAAACCAGAATTTCCAGCCATCGTTCTGTCAATAAAAAATGAATTCTTTTCTTCGTCATATCCGGCTTTTAATAATTGCCCTGACTGATTGCTGAAAATTAATGAGAATGAGTGTAAATCATGAATGTTTAATTCAATTCGTGATGGTCCTGATAAAGCAATCCCCTTTTCAGTTGAATCATGATTATAGGTATTCGTTTTTGTAACAAGTTTTTCTATTGCACTTACAGGCATCATGGTAGTATAATAATTTTCACCTGATTTTTTCAAATCAAGAATCCGTGGAAATGTCATAGCACTTCTCCATTTCACAGTGGGAACATGGGTACCATACAACCAGTTACTCATCCAGCCCAGGAAAATTTTATCATCTCCGGTATTGCTGAAGGTAATGCCGGCATAATCATCAGGCCCATAATCAGCCCAGCGTGTTATTGTATCCTTACATGAAAAAGAATGTCCGTCAAAATCACCCGTGAAATACTGGGTTCCTGACCCACCCTGAATTCCACCCGGATTGATATTCACAATCAGCAGCCAGATTTTTTTTCCATCTTTATTAAAGGGAATAAGATCGGGGCATTCCCAGACTCCGCCATGTGCGCCTATTCCTTTTCCGAATTCACTTTCTTTCGCCCAGGTTATCAGATTCCCCGAAGAATAAAATATAATCCGGTCACCTGCAGCAAGTGTCATGATCCATTTTTTTGTTCAGGGTACCAGCTTACTTTGGGATCCCTGAAATCTTTTAAACCGGGTGTTTTTAAAACCGGGTTGCCAGGGTATTTAATCCAGTTTATTCCACCATCAAGACTATAGGCTATGCTCTGATTCTGAAACTGGCTGGATCCCGATTTTTCTCCCTTAGGATCATGTTGTGTATAAATCGCGATCAAAGGAATTTTTCCATTTGATCCGAATCCACTGGTGTTGGAATTGTCCACAACCGCTGAACCTGAGAAAATATATCCCAGGCTGTCAGGATATAATGCGATGGGCATCTGTTTCCAGTATACCAGGTCCCTGCTCACTGCATGTCCCCAATGCATGGGACCCCATACTGTGCTATCCGGATAATATTGAAAAAATAAATGGTAAGTTCCTTCAAAGTAAATGAGCCCGTTTGGATCATTCATCCAATTTGCCTGAGGAGAAAAATGAATCTGAGGCCGGTAGGTCTCATGATAAATTTCCTGAGCAGCAGAACCCAGAAATTTTGTCAGCATGGTAATCAGGCAAATCATTCGCCGGATCATGGTATTGGTTTTGCTAAACAAGATAAACTATATCAGAAAGCAGAATACAGGTAAATTTATAAATAGTTAATAACGTCAACATGAAATTATTTCCATTTAAAGTTATTTTTTCAATCCTGGGCTGCTTGCTGATCGGAGCCTGCCATACTTCACAGATAAGAGATAAAGAAATAGTAATTACTGAAAACGGCAGCAGAAAGTATTATGGAACGATTGGCAGCGATTCGGTATATGCATATACGATAAAAAACAACAATGGTCTGAAAGCCGTCATAACAAATTATGGAGCAACATTGCTTGAATTATGGACAGCGGACAGATCCGGGATTATGGGTGACGTTATTCTTGGATATGATTCACTATCCGGTTACCTCCAGAAAGGTAATCCTTATTTTGGAGCCATTGTAGGGAGGTATGCGAATAGAATCGGGCATGCATCATTCTTAATCGACGGTGTCACCTATAAAATAACAGCTAACGAAAACGGGAATACCCTTCACGGCGGATTAAAAGGATTTGATAAAGTAATTTGGACTGTGGAACAGATAAATGATTCTGTTCTTGTACTTTCATATACCAGTCATGATGGGGAAGAAGGATTTCCCGGAAATCTAAGCGTAAAAATCGAATATGGAGTTTCCTCCAAATATGGCAATAGGTTATTTATCAATTATACTGCGATGACTGATAAGAAAACGCCGGTGAATTTAACCAATCATGCCTATTTCAATTTATCTGCAGGAAGGGATTCAACCATACTTGACGAAGAACTTGCGATCTATTCTGACAAATACACGGTTGTGAATAAAGCTCTTATTCCCACTGGTGAAAATGCTGATGTAAAAAACGGGCCGATGGATTTCAAAAAAAATAAAAAGATCGGAAAGGATATTGCCCAGGTGAATGGGGGATATGATCATAATTTTGTTATTGAAAGAAAATCAGATTCAGGATTGATAAGAATTGCAAGTTTATATGATCAGGGTTCAGGAAGAATTATGAACGTACTTACAACCCAACCGGGTATTCAATTTTATACTGGTAATTTTCTGGATGGAACTCTAACCGGAAGGAATGGAAAGAAAATTGTAAAATACGGCGGATTATGTTTGGAAACACAACACTATCCTGATTCACCAAATCAGCCTTCTTTTCCAAATACTATTTTAGAACCCGGCCAGACATATAACGAATTGACGGTTTATCAGTTTTCAATAAAACCATGAATTAAAGGAAGAAGGATGACTGAACTTTTTAGTTTTACATTACGACATTTTATTTTATAGCCAAATGAAAAAAATTTTTCTTTTCATACTCAGCATTTATTTCTTTCGGGATTTGCAGTCTCAGACAACGGGGCCCGTTTGGTCCAAAGATTTCGCCATTCAGTGGTACTCCCGTCAGGGATGGTTGCGTGGTTGTGACTTCATCCCAAGCACAGCGGTCAACCAGTTGGAAATGTGGCAGGCCGAAACATTTGATACAGCAACGATTTCACGTGAATTGGGATATGCCCATTCCATAGGGCTTAACTGTATGCGGGTATTTCTGCATCATCTTGCCTGGGAGCAGGACCCGGCAGGATTTAAAAAACGAATGGATGAGTACCTGTCCATTGCAATACGGAATAATATTAAAACCATTTTTGTTTTTTTCGATGATTGCTGGAATGAATCTTACAAGGCAGGAATACAGCCCGCTCCCAAACCTGGTATACATAATTCAGGATGGTTAAGAGATCCGGGAAAATTACTTTATGAAGATTCCACATTGATGCATGAACTGGAAACTTACGTAAAGGAGGTACTAAAAACATTTAAAGATGATCCGCGCATCCTGCTATGGGATTTATATAACGAACCAGGTAATTCAAATTACCAGAATAAAAGCATGGTACTGCTGGAGAACGTTTTTCGATGGTCAAGGGAGGTCAATCCTTCTCAGCCCCTGTCTGCCGGCGTCTGGAACAAAGACCTTGTCGATCTGAACAAATATCAGCTTGCCGAATCTGATGTAATTACATATCATAATTATGAGGACGAGAAAGCACATATACAGGTAATTGACAGTCTGAAAAAATATGGCCGCCCACTCATTTGTACAGAATATATGGCCCGTCTCCGCAACAGCACTTTTTTTAATATCATGCCCATGCTGAAAAGAGAGCATGTTGCCGCCATTAACTGGGGTTTAGTTAGTGGAAAAACAAATACTAAATACGCATGGGATACGCCCATTCCGGACGGATCGGAACCCAAAGTCTGGTTCCATGATATTTTTAGGCCGGACGGCACACCCTATAGTCAGAAAGAAGTGGACTTCATCATGTCTCTTACGGGGCTCAAAGCACCCAGCCAAAAGCAGCCAGCTGCTGTTTTGTAGAATCGAAATCATGATGAATGATTCCGTGAATACCTAAAGTGTCAGCCACCTGGACAAACATGGGACGGTCTTCCAGGTAAATGACTTTTTCTGGAGACACCTGAGCTATATCCAGCGCCACTTTAAAAATATCTGCGTCAGGTTTTCGGAAATGAACAAAACAGGAGCTGATAAAAAAATCAACGAATTCACCCAGCTTAAATGTATTGATCCTGTAATTATTTAATTCCCTTCCTTCATTACTGACCACGGCGATTTTAATTCCGTATTTTTCTTTTATTCCCCGAATGAGTGTCAGCATTTCCGGATAGGGTTGTGACTGGTCGAACATAAACTTTCTGAATTCTACTTCCGTAAAATTTCTTTCCTTGTAAAATACGAGACGTTTCAGGTATTCGCTGAGCGTGATTTTTCCAGATTCATATGTATCGAAAGTAAGATGATGCCTTTCTTCTGTTTCGACCGGATCAAGATTAAAATGACTGATGGCTTTGGTTCTTCCATTTCTGTCCCAGCCATTGGTAAGAAGGACCCCTCCGATATCTGTAAAAATAGTGGTGTATCCGGAGTTTATTTTTTTCATGCGACAGGGATAAGTTTTTCCAGGTAAACATCCTGAATGCTATTCAATAACTGAATACCTTCAGAAAAAGGTCGTTGAAACGCCTTTCTTCCGGAAATCATTCCGCTGCCACCTGCACGCTTATTTATCACAGCTGTACGAAGGGCCTCTTTTAAATCCTTATCTCCTTCAGAAGCGCCGCCTGAATTGATCAATGGTATGCGGCCTGCATAGCCATTTAATACCTGGTAACGGCAAAGATCGATCGGATGATCACTGGAAAGATCTGTGTACATTTTTTCATCCAGTTTTCCATAATGGCTGCTGCCCATATTCAGTGCTTTATATCCGCCATTCAATTCGGGTAATTTCTGTTTTACAATATCTGCCTGTATGGTAACACCAAGGTGGTTCGCCTGACCCGTCAGGTCTGCCGACAAGTGATAATCTTTGCCATCCTTCACAAATGCGTTATTGCGCAAATAGCACCATAACACTGTAGCCATTCCCAGCTGATGTGCTTCATCAAAAGCTTTTGCCACTTCCGTAATCTGGCGGTCGGATTCTGCAGAACCGAAATAAATAGTCGCTCCTACAGCCGCTGCACCCATATTCCAGGCATCCCGGACGGTTCCAAATAATACCTGATCAAATTTATTCGGATAGGTTAGCAGTTCATTATGATTTATTTTAACGATGAAGGGTATACGATGTGCATATCTGCGGGCTACCATTGCTAGAACACCAAAAGTACTTGCAACAGCATTGCAATTGCCTTCTATTGCGAGACGTACAATATTTTCAGGATCAAAATAAAGAGGATTTTTTGCGAAGGAAGCACCCGCACTGTGTTCAACCCCCTGGTCCACGGGAAGAATAGACAGATATCCCGTCCCCGCCAGTCTTCCCCCATTAAAAATCTGCTGTAGATTGCGAAGGGTTTGCAGATTACGGTTGGAAATCGAAAAAATATCATCTATGAAATGCGGAGAAGGAAGATGCATTGATTCCTTCGGAACTTTTTTACACACATGAGTAAAGAGGGTTTCATTTTCCTTACCCAGTAATTCGGTGATTTGCTGATAAGTCATAGTCGTTACAGTGATCCTAAAATTAAGATTTCAGAAATGAAAACCGGTGCTTTTTTCAACAAAGAAGCTTTCGTTATGTTAATGATAACAAAGAAATTTAATGCCCAGTCTGAGTTTCCTGGACCAGTCAATCGTGCCAAAAGGTACTCTTCCATCCCAGGCAATTGCGAATACCATTCATATGGCAAAACTGGCCGATACCTGGGGGTTTCACCGGTTCTGGGTATCCGAACATCATAATTCCACAATGATCGCGGGATCAGCTCCGGAATTGCTTATGGTAAGGCTTGCCAGCGAGACCAATACCATCCGTATAGGTTCAGGGGGAATTATGTTACCTAACCATAGTTCTTTAAAAGTTGCCGAAAATTTTCGATTGCTGGAAACTATGTATCCGGGAAGAATTGACCTGGGAATAGGCAGGGCCCCGGGTGGGGACCGAATTGCGGCGGGGCTGCTCAATCCCTCGAATAATTTTTCTGAAGAATCATATATACAGCAGCTGGAATATCTCCAGGCATTTTTTCATGATGAAGCGGCAACGCAATATGGACCCCTGCTCGCAGTTCCTTTAAGTACAACTGTTCCTGCACCATGGATACTGAGTTCCAGCGGCGGCAGTGCTGCTATTGCGGCTAAATTCGGAATGGGACTCGCCCTGGCGCGGTTTATCAATGGATTTGCCGGACCGGAAATTGTAGATTCTTACCGCAAAGCATTTCAGCCTTCACGCGAA
>DATHNR010000171.1:0-4089 GCA_035485835.1 Puia sp. | reverse complement strand
CGAAATTCTGATTATGGAAAACAGATATCCGAAAAACTCATCCAGGACCTTACACCCTATGATCCGTTAATCGTCAGCGGTCTCGCATTTGGCATTGATGCCATCGCACATAAAAGCGCATTGAAACAGGGAATTTCTACCGTGGCGGTTCTTGCTCACGGACTTGCTTCACTCTATCCTCCCGAGCACGGGCAGCTTTCTAAACAAATGCTGAAACAGGGAGGACTACTCACTGAGTATATCAGTCATGTTAAGGCAGAAAAACACCATTTCCCGATCAGGAATCGCATTGTGGCAGGAATCAGCGATTGCGTTATTGTAACAGAGACAGCGGTGAAAGGCGGTAGCATGATTACTGCCGATCTCGCCAATGGTTATCATAAGGAGGTTTTTGCCTTTCCCGGAAGAACAACCGATTTCAAGAGTGCGGGTTGCAACTGGCTGATTCGAAACAACCAGGCTTCACTATTGGAAAATGCAGAGGGTCTGGTTAAAATGATGGGATGGGAAGAAAAAATAATACCCAAACAAACCTTGCAGGGTGATTTATTTATCACACTTACTGAACCGGAACAACGCATCATTAACCTGTTAAAGGAGAGAGAAAATATGCATATCGATGTTATTAATTCCATGACAGGCTTTCCAAACAGCCGCAACGCCGGCGCCTTACTCGAACTCGAAATGAAGGACCTGATTTGTAGTATGCCCGGGAGAATTTACAGACTGAAAGCCTAAAGCTTATTCGTGTATCGTGCATGGTTTATCGATTATCGATCCACGATATACGATCTACGATTTACGATCCACGATATACAATTCACGGTCATCCGTCATCCGTCATCCGTCATCGGTTATGGGTCAACGAATGACCGTAAATAGAATTTGGACCCAATTTATCCCTTGCACTATCTTTGCACATGGCAAGAATAAATTCCGCAAAGACCACCCTCCCCCCCAAGTTTTTTGGTGAAGGCCTCACGTTCGACGACGTACTATTGTTACCCGCTTATTCTGAAGTACTTCCGCGGGAAACTGATATCAGGACCAACTTAACAAAAAAAATAACTTTAAATATTCCCATGCTTTCGGCAGCCATGGATACGGTTACCGAAGCAACCCTCGCCATCGCGCTCGCCCGCGAAGGAGGTATAGGCATCCTGCATAAAAACATGCCCATAGAAAAACAGGTTGAACAGGTTCGTAAAGTAAAACGCAGCGAGAGCGGCCTCATCATCGATCCGATCACATTGAATCCTGACGCAACGATCGGAGATGCGCTCATACTGATGAAAGAAAATAAAATTGGCGGTATCCCCATCATCGATGATAAACAAAAACTCGTAGGCATCCTCACCAACCGCGATCTCCGTTTTGAAGAAGACAGGAAGAGAAAGATCCGGGAAGTAATGACGAAAGACAATCTCATCGTTGCACCCGAAGGGACCGACCTCAAAATGGCTGAAACCATTCTGCGTAAATATAAAGTTGAAAAACTCCCGGTTGTAAATAAATCCGGAAAGCTCATCGGACTTATCACCTATCGCGATATACTGCAGCTATCCAGTTATCCCAATGCCGTAAAAGATAATTTCGGCCGGTTGCGCGTAGGCGCCGCACTGGGTATCACCATTGATCTGCTTGACCGCGCATCAGCTCTTCTGAACATTGGTGTCGACGTGGCCTGCCTCGACAGTGCTCACGGACATAATACCGGTGTAATGAATGCATTGAAAAAAATAAAAAAGAATTTTCCCAAATTACAGGTCATCGCAGGGAATGTAGGAACAGCCGCCGGCGCAAAGGCCCTGGCTGAAGCGGGCGCAGATGCTGTGAAAATAGGCGTTGGTCCCGGATCAATTTGTACCACACGTATTGTAACCGGTGCAGGCGTTCCGCAAATCACGGCAATCATGGAAGCCTCTTCCGTACTCAAACCGCTGGGTATTCCACTGATTGCGGATGGTGGTATCCGTTATACCGGCGATCTTGTAAAAGCAATTGCTTCAGGAGCCAATGTGGTTATGATGGGCAGCGTTTTTGCCGGTACGGAAGAAAGTCCTGGCGACACGATCATCTTCGAAGGAAGAAAATTCAAACAATACAGGGGTATGGGTTCCCTGGGAGCTATGACACAGGGCAGCAGTGACCGGTATTTCCAGGACGTGGAAGACGGCATAAAAAAACTGGTACCCGAAGGCATTGAAGGCAGGGTGGCATTCACCGGTAACCTGAGCGAAGTGGTACAGCAATACGTAGGAGGACTGAGAGCAGGCATGGGTTACTGCGGGGCAAAAAATATTTCATCGCTTCAAAAAGCACAATTCATTAAAATCACCAATGCAGGTATGCAGGAAAGTCACGCGCATGATGTTGAAATCACCCGCGAATCGCCCAATTACAGCCGCTGAATAAAACCAACATTTTTCTTTCAATAATAAAATGCGGATTGTAATCTTTTTGATATGTATTATTTTCTGTTTGCCTTCCTGGTCGCAAACAAATAAGGATTCATGCTCCCTGGAGATCAGTCTGCTCACATGTGCACCGGGTACCGATCTTTATTCTTTATTCGGACACACGGCCATACGCGTGAAAGATACCAGGAGAGGTATGGATATAGTATACAATTACGGAACCTTTGACGATACGGACCCGCTGTTTTATGTTCATTTTATGCGGGGTATTATGCTCTATTCACTTTCAGCGGAAACCCTGGATACTTTCATGATGGAATATGAATATGAACACCGCAGCGTAGTAGCACAAATCCTGAATTTAACCTGTGAAGAAAAAAACCGGCTCTATGAGTCGCTCCGAAAAAATACATTGGATGAAAACCGTTTGTACCAATATTATTTTCTTACGGATAATTGTACCACAAGAGCTGCACGAATCATTGAATCCAATACGAGCGACTCACTGATTTATCAGGACATTTTCCCGGTAAATAGTTCCGTAGTTCCCCATTCAGCAGAAAATACCGTAAGCGGACCCGGCATGAGCTACAGGGACATGATTCACAAATACCTGGATCGTGAATACCAGGACTGGCCTGAATTTGGCATCGATATACTGCTCGGAAAAAATGTTGATATTAAACCAACGAATACGGAATCCATTCATTTTCTGCCGGATTATTTATACGCCGGAATGGACAGTGCACGTGAAGGAAGCAAACAATTGGTGGGTGAAAGGCGAACCCTGCTTCAATTTCCACCACAGAAAATGAGTGCCGGCTGGTTTACGCCGATGCTTTTTTTCATCCTGCTCCTGTTATTAAGCGCAGCGCTTTATTTTTTGAGAAATAAAAGCGGAGCCACCACCGGATTATTGATTTTTGATATTTCTTTTTTTACCCTGCTGGGATTGATCGGCTTACTCATGACATACATGTGGCTGGGAAGAATTGATGATGTATGCAGAAATAATATTAATATTCTGTGGGCATTACCAACCCATTTCATCGCGGTATTCTTCATTCGAAAAAATGCAGTCTGGGTGAAATATTATTTTCTGATAACAGCAATACTCGCAGCACTTTTATTTATTGGATTTCCTTTCGGACTGCAAAGAATGAACAAAGCCGTCTTACCCATCCTGGTTATCATAATATTCCGTAGTTATAATCTCTATAAAATCCGGAATCATGCAAAAAAGCTTACTGTTCAGGGGTGAATCATTGGAATATGAAATAAGAGGATCCGGTAAGCCTGTGATGCTGGTGCACGGATTCACGGAAGACCACAGAATTTGGGATCCCATTTTAACAGGAATGGAAGACAAATACAAATGGATCCTTCCGGATCTTCCCGGAAGCGGCCGTTCTGCTTTTAATAAATCCCTCCCGCAAATAAAAGATTTTGCAGAAGCCCTGCATGCCATTGTAGAAAATGAAAATATTTCAAAGATGGTATTGATCGGCCATAGTATGGGCGGATATATTTCTTTGGCCTTTACTGAAAAATATCAGGATAAAATCGCTGCTCTTGGCCTTTTTCATTCCAGTTCATATGCCGACAGCGCAGAAAAAAAAGAAGCCAGGGATAAAAATATCCGGTTCATTCAAAAAAATGGAGCCGGTCTTTT
>DATHNR010000170.1:0-10077 GCA_035485835.1 Puia sp. | reverse complement strand
GAAGTTGTTTCGTCTGCTGAAGGATCTTTGGGGAAATTATCGGGATTTTCACCCATCACTTTGTATTTGCCGTTATCACTGGTGATTTCAACTGAAAATTGTTTGTCGATAGTAAATGCCAAAGGTTGGTCTGCAATATTTTTAAGTGAATCCAACAGGATCTTTGCAGGTATACAAACTTGGCCGGTTTCCCGTGCTTCCACTTCCATATGAACCTTCATCACGGTTTCCAGATCAGTGGCCACAATGATGAGTTTGTTTTTTTCAACTTCAAATAAAAAATCTTCCAAAATGGGCAGTACGGTATTTGCACTGATGACACCGCTTATCTGCTGCAAATGTTTTAGCAAAGCCGAGGACGAAACAATAAACTTCATGAATCGGGTCTTTGGGACGAAACTACTGATTTTTTTCTTAGAGCCGGAAGTGAATATAGAAGGGTGAATATCCCCGGAATAATTTGTGTATTTTTTTATATTTGGTGCCATGACGGAGTCCGGTTCATCATATTTCAGGGTTAGAATTTCGCCAGAAAAAGCACTTCAAAAATTAAAACATTATTGCGGTTACCAGGAACGTAGTCATTCAGAAGCCAGGCAAAAACTCTATTCCCTGGGATTATTCAAAAAGGAAGTGGATGAGCTGATTTCACAGTTGATAGAAGAAGGATACCTTAATGAAGAAAGATTCGCCCGGCAATTTGCCTCAGGAAAATCACGCATAAAAGGTTGGGGAAGACAAAAAATCCAATATGAACTCCGGCAACGCGGAATCAGCGAATTTTGCATTGTAAAAGCCCTCAAAAGTTTGGATGCAACAGAATATGAGGCCGGTTTTAATCGTCTGGCTACCAAAAAATGGACTTCTCTCCATTCTGAAAAGAATATTTTTGTCAAAAAAAGCAAATGGCAGGAATTCCTGCTTCAAAGGGGTTTCGAACCTGCCCTCATCAGGAAATGGTCTTTCCCTAATGATAAAACAGCCTGATAGTGGCTCAATAATCTATTTAATATGTCATTACTCCGGATTACAATGATTCAGACCCCTCTTTACTGGGAGGATAAAAAGGCAAATCTGGGGATGTTTCAAAAAAAAATCGAAGAATTACCCTCCCAACCTGAATTGATTGTACTCCCGGAAATGTTTAGTACCGGTTTCAGTATGAAAAAGGAATCGCTGGCTGAAACCATCACCGGCCCTACAGTTGAATGGATGAGGGAAACCGCCGGCAAAAAAGGGTCAATTATCACCGGTAGCATCATTGCCAGGGAAGATAAAGACGGGGTGCCATCATATTACAATCGTCTGATCTGGATGCTTCCGTCGGGTGACTACGGATATTATGATAAACGACATTTATTTGCATATGGAAAAGAAGATCAGCACTTTACTTCAGGGAAAAAACGCCTGATCGCTTCTGTTAACGGGTGGAAGGTTAACCTGCAGGTTTGTTACGATCTCCGCTTCCCTGTATGGTTACGCCAATCCAGGCAACAGCCGGTTCAAACTGAACCCGAGTATGATCTGCTTATCGTAGTAGCCAACTGGCCCACGGTAAGAAGTCATGCCTGGAAAACACTGTTACAGGCAAGGGCAATAGAAAATCAATGTTATGTGATTGGAGTGAACCGCACAGGCAGGGATGGAAATGGTCTGCAATATTCAGGTGAATCTATGCTGATAGATCCTCTCGGTGATCCAATAAAAATGTTATTATCGGATGAAGATATATTTTCGCATACCCTGGACCGTAATAAGCTGGAAGAAGTCAGGTCTAAATTTCCCTTCTGGCACGATGCAGATGAGTTTTTCATACAACCATAAATTATGAAACAGGCTTTTCAGGCAGATGAAGTTTTTACCGGTAATGAAACGATGACAGACCAGGTTATTTTGACAGAGAACAAAATAATAACCGGAATTCTTCCAAAGGAATTTCTTCCATCAGGATATGAAACGCAGCTTTTTCCTGATTGTATGATCACCCCTGGTTTTATCGACCTCCAATTATATGGAGGCAACGGTAAATTGTTTTCAAATTCTTTGGATATTGAATCACTGGAAGCCACTTACGCATATTGTGTTTCCGGAGGCTGCTCTCATTTTATAATTACAATGGCAACCAATTCCATTGAAAATTTCCTGAAAGGAATTGAAGCCGCGGGTGCATATATGAATTCCGGCAAAAAAGGACTACTGGGTCTTCATTTGGAAGGTCCCTGGATCAGCAAGGCTAAAAAAGGAGCACATATCGAAGCCTTCATTAAAAAACCTACCCTGGAAGAAGTTGAGCTTTTACTCGAAAAAGGAAAGGGCATTATTAAAATGATTACGCTGGCCCCCGAAGAATGCGATGATAATATCATAACACTTTTAATGGAAAATGGCATCCTCATTTCTGCAGGACACAGTAACGCAACGTATGCTCAGGCGAGTCATGCTTTCGAAATGGGTGTTCCTGCTGCCACCCATCTTTTTAACGCTATGTCCCCTCTGCAGGGGAGGGAGCCGGGAATGGTCGGAGCTATTTACGATGACTCCAACGTGATGTCAAGCATTATTTGCGATGGGGTGCATGTCGATTTTTCTTCTGTCCGCATCAGCAAAAAAATAATGGGC
The DNA here is from genome assembly GCA_035485835.1 of Puia sp. Taxonomy (GTDB): domain Bacteria; phylum Bacteroidota; class Bacteroidia; order Chitinophagales; family Chitinophagaceae; genus Puia. The sequence goes on along the minus strand of DATHNR010000170.1, from coordinate 7,458 downwards.
GAACGATTATTTTTTATTACGGATGCGGTTACTTCTGTTGAAGAAGGTTATTATCATCATGTTTTTCAGGGCAACCGCTATACGTTGCCGGATGGTACATTATCAGGATCCTGTATGACAATGATGTCAACCTTTAAAAATGCCGTTCGGAAGGCAGGTATTCCCGTGGAAGAATCCTTAAAGATGTGTTCTACTTATCCTGCCGGTCTGATGAAAGATCCGTTCCTTGGGAAAATACAGGTGGGACAATTTGCCGATTTTAATATCATCCATAAAAAATCACTGGAACTGGTCGCCTCAGTTTTTCATGGATAACAAACGTTGAATTAAATAATTTTCGGTTCCGGCAGTCCAGCCGGATTGTTCATAAATAATTTCGTTTTTATAAACAATCATACTCTGCGGGAAATTATTTGAATTGAGTGCCCTGCGCAAATCGCCATAGATATCTGCATAAACTTCAAAAGTCCACCCATTCATATTATAAGTAGGCCTCATTCTGTTCGCAGTCTTTCCTTCGTCTACAGAAATTGCCATAAAGCGAAATGATTTCATTTTTTGCCATTGCTCCAGATTCGCATTGATGGAATTCAACTCCGTGATACTTTCATCTGATGTTGCTGACCAAAAACATATCAGGAAAAGTGAATCTTTTTTAGCGAAAGCGGAAAAGGGTTGAATCTTTCCCTGCAGAGATTTTAATCTGGCCTGTTGAAGAGAATCCTGACCCTCAGCAGCCAGTGAAAAAATGATCAGCCATAAGATTAAAATTACTTTCATTTTTTATCATTTGTTTTCCGGATCATGATTGGTCAAAGCTTCCTGCTGCGATATAAGTTCTCTTACTTTCATAGCTTTAAAATCTATGCCATCGCGAATTGCATCTGAAGTGGGGACGGCCCATACATCCGGGGTGATACCTCTTCCGTCTTTAATGCGATCTTTACTGATGACCATTCTAAACCTTGGCAGACGGAAACGGAGACCGGTATTCGGCAGTGTGACATCAGGAATAATCCAGGCCGTGTTTCCATAATATCCGCCGCCCGTTTCCTCACCCACGAGTGTTACATTTTTCTGGCCTTTCAGATCGCCCGCGAAGAGTGTGGTTGCAGAAAATGAATTCCCGCCGATCAGGATGAAAACCTGCCCATCGTAATGATATGTTTTCTTCGGGGAATTATAATGTTTTTCAAAATACCTGAAATGATATTTACCATCACTTTCTTTTTTCGTTACCAGCGAAATCAGCATCCCATACAAAAAACTTTTCTCCATATATTTTTTATACTGGGATGGGGGCTTGACCGTGTATAAGGAGTCGGCGAGTTTAAATTTATGATCAATAATATATTTCGTAAGTAAGGTGGAAAGTCCCGCATCTCCGCCACCATTTGATCTGACATCGATGATGAGATTTTTTATATGTTCCCTGTGGATGACTTTAAAAGAGCTTTTGAAAAATTTCCTGAGGTGATTCGACCGGTCGAATGTTGCAACAGTCATGAAGCCGGTTTTCATTACTGTATCCAATTGAAGATTTGCAGATGAATAAAAAAAGAACGGGGTCTCTTTTTTCTTATGGGAACCTTTGCCCTTGGCCGGTGGGCCATGATTCAAAGAACTTTTATTCATCGTATCGGCTTTAAAATCGTATGGCTGAACCCATACCTGGCTTTCGATTCCCGTACTGTCTATATAATGAATATTGAATGAATCTGCCAGGCCGAAGACATTCTTGTACAGATTGGCAAATGAAAATCCCGTACTAAGGCTTTGATATTTCCCATTGATACTATATCCATCTGTCGTAATATAATTGAAAAGAGTATCTGTCAAAGCCCGGGCATCATATCCGTTGATGGATTGAATAATGGTTCCTCTTTGTAATACAGGATCATTTCTCCTTAGGTTAGCGGTAACGACCATCGTGTCGGACCAGAATTTCAGTGCAAATGGAAATGCTTTTGAAGAAGCCGTATCCACATATTTACTGAAGGATTTAGATCCTTTCATAGTAGTATGGCCACAATCGAGTTTTGAAATCATAAAGGACAGCTGGTCGCGGAATTGGGTTTCCGTCATGGAGTCTTTCAGTGATTTACCCACCTTTTCAAAATAATAATCCATACTGTCTTTCGGGGTATACCAATAAATGCTGGGGTGAGTTGTTTCCAGAATATTTCGGAACAGGGAATAGTCTGCCTGAATAACTGCCGGTGAATATTTTTTTTGAGGATCATACGCATTGCGGGAAGATGTGCAGGATACACCCACGCATATCACAACGCAAATCCATATAAAAGTTTTCAGCTTCCGGATCATTCTCACGTACTTATTTTGTAAAAGCGTTCCAGCCCTGGGCTGTTATATCAAATTTATTTCCTCCCTTTGTAAGTATCTTCCTGCCTTCTTCCGGGTTGGTCATATATCCAATAACGCTGATGTTTTCATTCAAAACCAGTTTTTCGAAATCTTCCTGCTTCACTGTAAAAAGTAATTCATAATCTTCTCCCCCGCTAAGTGCACAGGCCGTGGGATCCAGCTCGAATTTATAAGCGGCATTTCGCGTTTCTTCGGCTATAGGAATTTTTTCTTCATACAGCACACAACCCAATCCGCTTTGTTTGCAGATGTGAAGGATTTCAGAACTTAATCCGTCACTGATATCCATCATCGCTGTAGGTACGATCTCATTTTCTTCGAAAAAATCAATCGTTTTTTTTGATGCCTCGGGTTTGAGCATGCGGCCAATCACATATTTTTCTCCTTCCAGGTCTGGGCGGACATTCGGATTTTCGAGAAAAATTTTTTTCTCTCTTTCCAGAAAAACCAAACCCAGATAAGCCGCTCCAAGGTCACCGCTGCAACATAAAAGGTCGCCTTTATTTGCAGTAGAACGTTGTACAAATTTATAAGGAGCAACTTCTCCTATTGCCGTAACAGAAATAATAAATCCCTTTTGTGATGAAGACGTGTCTCCGCCGATCAGGTCAACTCCATATTTATCGCATGCGGCATATACTCCTTCGTAAAATTCATCGAGCGCTTCCAGACTAAAGCGATTGCTGAAACCGAGTGATATCAATAGCTGGGTAGGGGTTGCGTTCATTGCATATATATCGCTCAGATTCGCAATCACAGCTTTATACCCGAGGTGCATGAGCGGCGTATAAATAAGATCAAAATGAATATTCTCAATAAGCAGGTCCGTTGAAAAAACAGTTTGTTTACCAAAATGATCTATCACCGCTCCGTCATCACCTACACCGAGAATTGTAGAGGCGTTTTTAATTTCTATATTTTTGGTGAGATGGTCTATCAGTCCGAATTCACCCAGCGATGAGATTTCCGTACGGGGTTCCATTATTTTTTTATTTATTCATTTTGAGCCGGTTCATTTCGGTAAAGTATCCGATATCCATTGAAGTAATTCTGCGTGGATTTTTCCATTCGTTGCTACGATTTGAGGTTGATAAGGAGAATACTGTGCGCCTTTAAAGTCAGTAACTTTTCCGCCAGCTTCTTTTACAATTAAATATCCCGCTGCACTATCCCAGGCATTCAGCTTGTGTTCGTAAAAACCTTCAAACCTTCCGGCGGCCACCCAGCAAAGATCCATCGCTGCTGATCCCAATCGCCTGACCGGAACTCCTTTTCTTATTAACCTGGAGAATACCTCCAGCGGCCCATTGGGTTCATCCAGGTAGGTGTAGGGAAATCCCGTCACCAGGCAGGCTTTCTCCACCTTGGTTTCCCCGGAAACATGGATAAGCTCATTATTTAAGGTAGCGCCATAGCCCTTTTGTGCAAAATAAAACTCATTGAAAAAGGGATTATAAACTGCTCCCATCTGCATTTCTCCCTCCTGTTCCAGCCCAATAGAAACACAACAAATCGGGAGTCCATGCGCAAAATTTACTGTACCATCCAATGGATCAATGATCCATTTATAAGCTGAATCCTTTGGCATGTCGCCGGATTCCTCGCTTAATATATAATGATCCGGATATTCTTCCCTGATAATTTCTATAATTGCTTTTTCTGCCGCATGATCCGCTTCAGTAACGAGATTATTCACACCTTCCTTGTTCGAAACCTGAAAATTACTGCCATAATATTGTTTGAGGATACCGCCTGCCCTTTCGGCGGCCTTGATCAGGGTGGTTTTTAACATGGTACAAATATAAACAAAGCAAGGGCAGCCTGAAAGACATGCAAGACTTACATTTTGCAGGATACATGAAAAAATCGTACTTCGCGTCAATGCAGGCCGGATGATTCTTTCTGTTGTCATCGTCAGTTACAATGTTAAATTTTTTCTTGAACAGTGTCTTTGCTCATTGAAAAAGGCAGTTGAAGGGAGTCCATTAACCAATGGTCGGACAGAAGTTTTTATTGTTGATAACGCTTCCTCAGATGGAAGCCTGGAATTTCTGATTCCGCTATTTCCTTCATTTCATTTCATCCGCAACAATGAAAACAAGGGTTTTGCGAAAGCTAATAACCAGGCAGCCTTTCAATGCTCCGGTGAGTATATATTATTTTTGAATCCGGATACTATTGTAGCTGAAGACAGTCTGGAATTATGCCTGTCTTTTTTTAAATCCCATCCGGACGCCGGCGCTACTGGCCTGCACATGATCGATGGAGGCGGCAATTATTTAAAAGAATCCAAACGGGGTTTCCCGAGCCCGCGCGCATCTTTTTTTAAAGTCAGCGGCCTCGCCAGAATATTCCCCCGATCGAAATTTTTTTCAGGATATTATATAGGCTATCTGCATGAAGACAGCACTCATGCAGTAGACGTCTTATCGGGAGCTTTTATGATGATTAAAAAAACCGTATTTGATACAACAGGCGGATTTGATGAACAGTTTTTTATGTATGCAGAAGATATTGATTTAAGCTTCCGGATCAGACAGGCCGGCTATCAGAATTTTTATTTATCAAATACCACGATCATTCATTTCAAAGGAGAAAGCACGAAAAAAGATTTTCGATATGTGAAGATATTTCATGATGCCATGGAATTATTCATGAAAAAGCATTTTAGTGTAAGCATGTCTTCCTTTCAGCGTTATTTTTTAACGGCGGGGGTACGGCTCAGCCGCACAATTTCATATCTTCAGTCAGCTTTTAAAAAATCAAACGTGCTTCCGTTAAACCCGGGAGTGGTATTTATTAAGGGAGAGCCGGCAGAAAAAGAAAAGTGGAAACAGCGGTGTATGTCATTAGGAATTTCTGTTTCTGATAATGAAAATGATGCACAGGAAATTATTTATTGTGAAAGTTCCCTGAGATCCTGGAAATCTATAATAACAGAAATAATAAATAATAAAAAACGGTATCGGTACATATTCAGCGGTGCCGGTACACATGCGGCTGTGGGCAGTTATTCGAGCCGCGGCCGGGGTGAAGTATTTGAAATATAATCTGATATAGGAAAATTATATTCTGAAATTCAGAACTTTGCAAAATCAATATTTACAATGCCCAGTTTAAAAGATATCAAAAACCTTTTGCAGAATAACCGTATTACGGATTTTGTAAAGTTGAATAAACTTTCTTCACGTGATATTATTGAGTTTACAAACAAATACACGAACTGGGCTGGTAAACTTTTCCAGCACATCGACATCATTCATGCTGCACGTGTTTTTAAATTTCTGCGAAAGAAAAAGCAGGAGATAATAATTAAATCCCTGCCTGATGAAAAGGCTGCCGAATTGCTCAATGCGCTCCAGCCTGATGACAGAACAGCTTTTCTGGGACTGTTGCCAGGCAATGCGGTCAAAGAACTTCTAAAAATCCTGGCTCCGGAAACCAGGGCTGAAACCCTTAAGCTCCTGGGTTATCCCGAAGGGTCAGTAGGAAGATTGATGACCCCCGATTACCTGGCCATCAAAGCCGAAGATACTGTTCAGCAAGTCTTAGACATCATTCGACAGCAGGGAAAAGCAGCTGAGACCCTGAACTTTCTGTTTGTTGTCGACGATAAAGGAGTTCTCATAGACGATATCAATATCAAGGAATTTCTGATTGTAGATCCCTCCACGCCTGTCGAAAAACTGATGGATCACCAGTTTATCGCACTCTCAGTTAATGATGCTCAAACAGAAACGATCAGGATTTTCAAAAATAACAGCCGGTTTGCTCTTCCGGTTATTAATGAATCGGGTGTATTACTCGGAATTGTTACTTCGGATGATGTATTGAGACTGGCAGAAAAGGAAAATACAGCAGAGATCCAAAAAATCGGGGGTTCAGAAGCTCTGGAAGAACCTTATACTACCATATCTTTTGGTCACCTTGTGAAAAAACGTGCAGGTTGGCTGGTGATCCTTTTTCTGGGTGAAATGCTAACAGCCACAGCGATGGGCCACTTTGAAGATGAAATCAGCAAGGCAGTCGTTCTTGCTTTGTTTATTCCACTAATTATTTCAAGTGGTGGCAATTCCGGATCTCAGGCTTCTTCCATCATTATCCGTGCGATGGCATTGGAAGAAATTAAATTCAGCAGCTGGTGGTATGTTATGAGAAAAGAAATTTTCTCAGGTATTGTTTTGGGGTCTATTCTCGGACTGGTGGGTTTCTTCAGGATTTTTTTCTGGCAGCAATTTCATTTTTATGATTATGGTCAACACTGGTTGCTGATTGCATTTACAGTTGGCTTCTCCCTGCTTGGCGTCGTTCTTTGGGGTACATTCTCGGGTTCCATGTTACCTATTATTCTTAAGAAATTAGGTGCTGACCCCGCGGCTTCCTCCGCACCTTTTGTTGCTACTCTTGTGGATGTTACAGGATTGGTTATCTATTTCTCTGTTGCTACCCTTATTTTAAGAGGGACGTTGCTTTAAGCACGAAGAAAGTGTGAGGGTGTGAGAGTGCATTCCACTTTGAAGCAAAGCGTAAGCGGGTGAGAATAAAAATTCTTTGGGCTTTCTTCGACCGCCGTAGCTTTAGTGAAGGCGGTCGGCTTTATAAACCGGCACCGTGCTACAGGGCTCTCCATACATAATTGATTTAACAACCGGTCTGAGCAGTTTGGTGATTTCAAGGAATGCAAAATCTCCGATCGGCTTATCGCCGCATCCCTTTATAACGATCCTTTTGTCTTTATAATCTGCAGGATTTATAGACTGAATACGATTCGTAATTGCCTGTCGCAATACCATCGCTTCATCACCCATGATTACTTCCTTTGCATAAGGTTGAAGATAACTGGTGACGAGCATATAGGCCCATACAGGAATCACAGCATCTACAGAACAATAAATACCAACAATTTCATCCTTATATATTGTCCAGTCGGTCGTTAATAATGCAGCCCGAAAATCCTTTTCTTTTAAAATCAATTCCATAAAAAGAAAAGGCTTCAAATCAAAGATTCTGATTTTTTCTTGTGGAAGGAATTGCTCCAGATCCAAGGTTAACAGTGCGCTCTGACTTACTTTA
>DATHNR010000169.1:0-4987 GCA_035485835.1 Puia sp. | reverse complement strand
AACAAAAGCATCAAAGCCTTCAAACAAATTATAGATTTTCGTGAAACCTCTTGCCCTCAGAACATATATTACGTCCATGCTGTTTATGCCATGTTGATCATATAACAGGACCGGACGACTATTGGAAATTTTATAGGAATCAAATTTGCTTTCAAAATCAGCCTGTGGAATATTTATTGCATTTTTGATGTGGCCGGTATTATTCTGTACCAAACTGTCATTGCCGGCAAATTCCTGCGTGGTCCTGATATCAATGATTACAACAGCAGTTGTGTCTTTTATTAAATGAAAAGCCTCCGTGGACGCAATATTTTTATAGGCCAGATTCGTTACCATGTACTTATTCTTCTCAGGAAAACGGGAGGCGTCCATTAGATTTAGCTGGGTCATTCCTCCATTGATATTGTAAACTTTTGTAAACCCGTTATCGGCGAGTAGCTTACTAACCCTCCTGGATCGCTGGCTATGGGAACAGTAAACAAAAATTGGCTCGTTCTTATACTTTTGTAATTCTTCCAGATGAGCGGGTATGGAGTCGATGTTTATATTTATGGATCCTTTGATCCTGCCGATGTTCCCAACCGTTCCGCGCGAGGTGTCGGCATATTCACCCGGACTTCTTACATCGAGCAGCAGAAAATGCTTCATGGAATCCATTAAACCGAATGCCTGATTCAGATAGACCCCTTTGTAAACTGTATTATCGTATTTAAAAGGATGTTGAGCCCTGGCCGTCAAAGCAAACAATGTAAACGCAAATAATAAAAATCTGAAGCGGAGCATACAGTTTTGTTGAAGTAAAAATAAGCCAACTGCAAAATGCCATTTTTAGTTTTCCTCAAGCGGAAGCAGGAGGGCATATAAAAGGGTTAATAAAAGGTTAAACGGTTCGCTATCGGTGATTTCCTGATACGGGTTTTGAAATTACCCATTATATTTTTTATGCATTTTTGTACTATGCATTGGTTTCCTATGTATATTTAAATAAAGATTCATAGGAATGGTGATACGTCAGATAACACTATTTACCAGCATATTTCTATTATATGCTTCTCCGATAATAATACCTAAGATCATTTGGTTAAGCCGCTCCCAAAAGACCAGTGGAATTTTCTCATTTGAGGGGAAGGGCAGCGCCGGGGAACGTATCCAGCTTTCATATTCATTCATACATTTTAAGTATGGAAACCGGACGATATGGTTCAAGGGATTAGGCAATATGCATTTAAAAGAAGAATCAGTTGTCCCGGTAAGGTATCAGATAAACGATCCTGAAGATGCCAAAGTTGATACGTTTTACGGAATCTGGGGAGCTGTGGTGGTTTACGGTGGAGAACCGCTTCTGATCCTTATCTGCATTTTCTTTCACCGTGGAATTTTTCCGCCAAAATCAAAAATACTTATAACACTTAAAAAACCTTATCTAAAGGTTGTAAAATGACTTTTAAATCAAAGTTCATATGAAAAGATATAGTCAGGTCTGTAAAATAACCCCATTTTTAATATGCATGTTGTTAATAAGAGTTGATGTTTTCCCATGCAGTATGTTCAAGATAACCATGTATGGAAAAACGATGGTTGGTAACAACGAAGATGCCTGGCGTTTAGATTCAAAAATCTGGTTTGAACCCGGGAAAGATGGCAAATATGGCTCCGCATATGTGGGGCATAATGATTTGTTCCCACAAGGTGGCATGAATGAAACGGGGCTTGCATATGATGGTTTTGCTGTATATCGCAGGAAATTAAATCCTGTATATGGCAAAAAAAATATTGATAATATGTCTTCTTTTCTTAAAATGATTATGCAGAACTGTAAGTCAGTTGATGAAGTTCAAAATCTTTTAAACCAATATGACCGAAGTATTTTTAATGGCGCGATGCTCTTGTTTGTCGACCTAACCGGAAAATATCTTGTGCTGGAAGTAGATACACTCATAAACGGCGATAGCCGCGAATATATATTAGCAAATTTTTGCCCTTCCATTACTAAGCCAGGTGACGTTAAGATTCCCCGCTATATAAGAGGAAATCTATTTCTGCAGAATAATATTCCAGACACCAGCCTGGCATTTTGCCTGTCTGTCATGGATACTATGCATGAGTGCAGGTCAAAAATCGGTGATGGGACTACATACACTTCAATTTACGATTTGAAAGAAGGAATTATTTATCTATATTTCTACCATGATTTTAAACATGTTATTAAGTTTAACCTCCACCAGGAACTGAGAAAAGGAGAACATATAATACGCATGCTCGATATTTTTCCACCCAATCAGGAATATATCCTGTTCGTTAAATATAAAACGCCGTTTAATTCGCTCTCTATTCGATTGATATTTTATGCTTTGATCGCATTTTATATTGTCACAGCTATCATGTATATGTCAATTCTAATTCGTAACAGGATGTTCAATGCTATCAAAACCGGTTATAAATGGAACAAAATATTGGTGTGGGTACATCTATACATAAATATTTTCCTGGCCTATTACCTCTATATACTCTTAACTAATCAGCCAGCATATTATTTTGATTCACCCTATAAATTTGATAACAACAGTTTACTAAATTCGTTATCATATTTCCCGATCCTGCTTGTTACAGTAATTATACCCATTATTTATTTAAATATCCGTGTGGTAAGGCAGTCAGATGCAACAAAATATATGAGATCGCTCCTGTCTTTAAACTCCATTACTTACATTTTCGCGTTGGCTTTGTTTGGATATTGGGGTTTTTTTAAAATTTTTTGATACCAATGCCTTCAAGGCATTGAGTTCTTATGTATATTTGACTATTAAGACAATTAATCATAATGACTTACTCCACAGAATTATTGAAGGGGACTTTAAAAACAATTATTTTAAAACTGCTCTCTGATAATAAAAAGATGTATGGATATGAAATTACACAGAAGGTAAAGGAATTAACTTCTGATAAAATTCAATTGACCGAAGGCGCCCTGTATCCGACGCTCCATGCACTGGAAGCCGATAAACTGGTTACGACTGAAATAGAATATATTGGAAAACGAATGAGAAAATATTACCGCTTAAGCCTGGAAGGAAAAATAAAAACAAAAGAGAAAGTGAAGGAATTATCGAATTTTATGGAGTCGATGGTTTCCCTGTTGGATATAAAGCCTAAAAAGTCATAAATGTATTGTTTGAGTGACCAGGAAGTTGATTTTATTCTGAAGGATATTATCGCCTGTGGTATCATAACGGAAGACATTCAAAACAATTTACTCGACCACATTTGCATAATCATTGAACAAAATCTTGGGCAAAATGATGATTTTAAGGAATTTTATTTTTCTGTCATTAAAACATTTTACAGGCATGACCTTTCCGAGATAGAAGAACAGACCCGCATACTTTCAAACTATAAAAAACATTTAGTCTTTAATAGAATGCAATTTTTCTTACTCGTATTTTCAATTTTCATAGGTCCTTTCATTGCTTATAATATACTGTGGATTGACGTGAATTGGCAATCTTCCAGGTGGGATATTCCAATTGATATTTGGGGAAATTCGGTAGCGTATGCCCTTTGGCCTTCTTTAATTTTATTAGTCATTTTTCTTACTCCTGAAAAATTCGAACCATTAATTCCTAAAAAATCAACGATTCTTCTGGGCATAAAGCCCTTTATTAGAATAATCCCGGATTTCTGAATCTGAATAAAACCTTCCCGAAGGCATAATTGTTGATTGTTTTAAACTGTTAAACGTAAACTTAAAATATATGGATAAGATATATACTGCCTCAGTCACAGCCAAAGGAGGCCGCAACGGGCACGTGCAATCTCCTGATAAGTTAGTGGACTTTGATTTCCGCTACCCCAAAGCAATGGGTGGCGCCAATGATAATTATTTAAATCCTGAGTTGCTTTTTGCAGCAGGCTTTTCCGCCTGTTTTCTCAGTGCCTTGAATCGTGTAATCAACCAGGAAAAAGTAAAAACAGGTGAAGCTACCGTTACCGCGCAGGTCAGCCTGGGAAAACTGGACGAATCCCGGTTTGGTCTGACGGTGGACCTGGAAATAATCCTACCCGGTGTTGACCATGAGAAAGCTGAAGAACTGGTTCATAAGGCAGATGCCATTTGTCCCTATTCAAATGCAACAAGGGGTAATATTGAAGTGAACCTGATTGTAAAAGAAACCGCGCTGACAGCAGCTTAGATTTTTTATGAATTTTAAGAATATCTGACAAATTCAGAAATGGATATAAGGAAAAGATTTGGTAAAAGAATTAAAGAACTGCGTCAGGCAAGAGGTTTGTCGCATGAAGCTTTGGCTCATCTGGTAGAATTGAATACAAGTGATATTTCAGGAATTGAAAAGGGTGAATCCGATATTTCTATTGAAATGATCCAAAAACTTTCTATTGCATTGCGAATTAATATCAGTGGTCTATTCGAGGGTCTTGCGCTTTTTGAAGTGCGGTGAAAACAGACTAAAGAATCGACTGCCTCACCCAGATTTTGAGTTTTTTGCATTCGGGAAGGCGGCCAAGATATATCAGGCCACTGGTGGTTTTCGTTCGTTGCTTTGGTGGATTCGTTTCACTAAATGGAGATGCTGAAATATTTCTTCCGGCTTGCGGCAGAGGATCTGAAACGGTGGATGAAAAATATTCAACTGCTGACTGACCCGCTGTGATTTTTTTAAGCAAAAGAGAGCGGCGTGTTCTTGTCATTTTTCTGACTCCTGAAGGAAGTTGAGGGTATGCAGTGAAATCATTCATGCCTTTTACGCGGTCTCTTTTCACGGGTTCCTCAATTCTTCTGTTTTCGGAGTTCTTTTTCGGTGCATTCAGGAGTGGATCAATATATTTTTTCTTCAGGGTTTCTGTAATACCGGCTGATTCCATGCCCTCTTTCAGCATTTTGATCGCTTCACCCGTTAATATTCTGTAGAGAGCGTACTGTTTTACCTGCTCTGGCACCTGTTTATAGAGCGAAGCTGCAATTGGGGAA
>DATHNR010000168.1:0-4206 GCA_035485835.1 Puia sp. | reverse complement strand
GTCCAGTACTTCCACATGCGTATCATCATTCAGACCGGTATGAATTTTTTTCTCTTCGAGGCTGTCACCGTATTGCACCCATACAAATGCAACAGTTTTTTTCTTTGCACTGCTGTCAGATAAATTACCTGCCTTGCGTTTGGATGTACCCGTAGCCGTGCTATTCTTCGCGCCTTGAGCATTTAGTTTCGTTTTCGCAGATTCGGGATGTGGCAAAATTTTATACTGATCGGCCAGTGATGGATCGGGCTTAAACTTGAGGTCTTTGGAAGAAATCAACATGGCGCTGTCAACTTCTTTTGTATAAATAAAAATATTCGCAGTCATGCCAGGCATCAGTTTGAGATTATCATTTGGTGCAGTAACAATGGTTGTATAGGTTACCACATTGGCAGATACAACTGGTTCAAGTCTGATCTGATTCACTTTTCCGGTGAAAGTAATATCAGGATAGGCATCCACAGTAAAAATCACACGCTGACTATCGGTTACATCACCAATATCGGCCTCATCTACAGCCGCACGCACCTGCATTTTAGTAATATCCTTAGCGATTATAAACAGGGTAGGCGTGTTAAAAGAGGCTGCTACAGTTTGACCTACGCTGACATTACGCAGAAGCACCACTCCGTTAACAGGTGAATAAATACTTGCGTAAGAAAGATTTTTTTGTGCAGCATCCAGCTGGGCCTGCGAACTTGCAACGGTGGCTTTTGCTGTGAGATATGAATCCTGTGCGGTTTCAAAATCCGCCTTGCTGATCGAACCCGTATTGAAAAGAAGGGTCTGACGGTCAAAATTGCTTTTTTGATAAGTCAATGTAGCTTTTGACAATTCGAGATTGGCTTTATACTGGTCCACCTGTGCTATAAAAAGCGACTTATCCATCTCGGCAATCAGTTGTCCCTTGGTTACCCTCGCATTGAAGTCCGTATAAATTTTAGCAATGGTTCCTGAAACCTGTGAACCCACAGCAACAGTATCAACCGGTTCAATCGTTCCGGTAGCGGTTACACTTTTCGATATATAACCAATCTGGGGCTTTTCTGTGATGACGTATATTTTATTATCCTTCTTCCTGTAAAAAAAATACCAGATTCCGATCCCGGCCAGTAGCAGGACAGCAACAACAATTATAGCTCTGTATTTTTTCATTTCTATAGTTTGACCGGTTCGCCTTTATAAAAATTATATACTTCCAGGTTTAGCGCTGCAGTATACTTAGCCTGAATATAGCCCTGCAATGCCTGCACATAGAGATTTTTTTGTTGCAGCAGTTCTACCAGATTGGATGCGCCATATTTAAATTCCTCACTCGCTACCCGGTAGCCTTCCTGTGTTGATTTGAGCTGAACAACGGCTGCATCATACTGGGCCTGGGCATTTATCACATTGATATATGCCTGCTCTACCATTTGGGATAAAGTTGTTTTGGCGCCCAGCAACGAAAGATCTGCCTGTTCTATTTCAATTTTACTTACTTCAACTTGTGTCCTATAAATGCGATTATTGAAAATGGGTATTGATATAGCCAATCCGATACGCTGGTAAAAGTTATTATCCAATTGCTTTAGATAATCCGTCGTTTCATTATTTGAATAACCCGTGGCAAGAGAGGCTCCGACAGTGGCAACAGGAAGAGTTTGTGCTTTTGCCAGTTTCAGATTCATTTGTGCTATATCAACTCCTGTTTGAGCATATTTTATTTCGGGCCTGGTTGCCAATGCTATTCTTTGTACTTCTTCTAAGGACGGCATCAGGGCTGTAGCTATTATCGTATCCGGAATGGCAATATCCAGTGAATAACTCCAGGGCAACTGGAGTAATTGTTTCAGGTTTAACACATTTTGCCTGTATGCACTTTGCGCGCTCACCAGGTTGTATTTATCCGTTGCTGTTTGCGCTTCCAATTCGATTAATGCGTTCTTCGCAATACTTCCTGCACTATATAACTTGTTACCCTGATCCTGCTGGGCTTCCGAAGTTTTTACCAGATCCTCTACATAGATGATATTTTCTTTCGCCAGCAGGATGTTGAGAAAGTCCTGCGTAATCTCAAGTGTCAGCGTATTTATTGTCTGATCGATATTCAGACCCGCCTGGTTCAGATTAAGATTTTGCAACCTGATATTATAGTTCAGGTATCCGCCATTGTAAACTGTCCAGGCCGAAGTAAGAGAACTATTGCTGGCAAAGCTGGATTGGGTTTCAAAACCTCCAACAACAGGGTTGGCATTTTTACTATGTGTAAAGTTTTGCCCTAAATTCCCGAACAGATTGGGATATTTTGCCGCCTGTGCAAGAAGGACATCCTGTTTGCTGATCAGCTGACTGAGACGAATAGTGTTTAACTGTATGTTATTTTTCTTTGCATAATCCAGACAGGTTTGAAGATCCCATTTCAAAGGTAATTGTTGCAAACTGTCATTCTGGGCCTTTAGGGAATCGTTGCTAATGCAACAAAGAAAGAAGAATCCGCACGCGAATACTTTTGCTAACATAATTAATTGAAATTACAGCCATTTTTTATTTTCCCTGTCTAAGATCAGTAAAATCAACTATTCCACCCGGGCTGTACACATCCATTCACTAAGCAATGGTTATGCCAGAGGGTTCAATAAGATCCCAAAGATTTCCATATAAATCCTCAAAAACAGCTACTGTTCCATAAACCTCCTTTGCCGGTGTCCTTACAAAATGAATTCCTTTTTCCAGCATGGTCTGATAATCCCTGTAAAAATCATCTGTATAAAGAAATAAGAAAACACGCCCGCCTGTCTGGTTTCCGACTGCTTTCAACTGCTCAGCACCGTTAGCTTTCGCCAACAAAAGAGAACAATCTCCATTTCCGGGTGGAGCGACAATTACCCATCTTTTCGTTTCGGATAATAGAGTGTCCTCAATCAAACGAAAGCCAAGTTTTTGAATATAGAAATTTAAGGCTTCATCATAATCCTTTACTACCAGGGCCAGATGTGCTATAAACTGTTTCATTCTACGAATTTATCTCAATTAAGCTGTTATTTTTGTTCATACAATTCGGATTCAGCAATACACATCGATGTACAGAATAATTTCCATCACTTTTATTGTTATTTGCTGCTTAGGCTCCAGAGCTTATTCTCAGGATAAGGATACAATTTTTCTCTATAACGGCCAGGTGCTGATAGGTGCAATACAGGGGGCCAACTTTGCCGTCATTTCCATTGATGATATGGATCTGAAAATGCAAAACATCAAGCTTTTCAGAATAAAAAAGCTGGTTATTTACGAACGATTCAAAATTGAATTAATTGATAAAAGAATTCTTTATGGTTCGCTTAGATATTCGGGCGAGGACGGCAGAGCTGATATTTTAACTGGAAGCGGAGAAAGAATAAACATTCATATAACAGAGATCTATCAGCTGATTTCAATTGATAACAATTTCTTCAAAAGATTGAATGGAAATGTTTCAGCCGGTTTAAGTTTTACCAAATCAAGTGGAATTGGTCAGGTGAATTTTAGCGCGAACATTCAATATGCGACCAAACACGTAGAGTATCAGCTGATAACATCCAGTATTGGGTCTATAGATTCAGGAAATTACTCGAGGGATAATGAAAATTTTCAGCTGATAGCCACTTATGATTTGGATCCTACATGGTTCATTGCTACTTCACTCCAATATCAACGGAATAATGAATTGTCCATAGCACACAGATACCTGGGATTGGTCGGTCCTGGAAATAAACTTATAATAAGAAAGAACTGGAGGCTGGGAGCTATTACGGGTATTACTTTTTCAACAGAAAAAAGTACAGAAGGTGTATCCAGCGTATTGTTATATGAAATTCCATTGATGCTTCAATTTAATTTTTATCAGTTCCACCATCCTGATATCCAGATCAGCAGTACTCAGTCGGTTTATTTCAGTTTATCGCAGAGTGGACGAATCCGATATGATGGTAGTACCAATTTTTCCTGGCAGCTCATCAGATATTTTTACCTGAATGTCAATCCATACACTAATTTCGATAGCAAACCACCAGCCGGCAGTGGCAGCACTTTTGACTTTGGTATTGTTGTGGGGTTGTCTTACAAATTCTGATGTAGAAGACCTTACTAAGCTATGGGATATGGGTTATGGGATATGGGTTATGGGATATGGGTTATGGGTTATGGGATATGGGTTATGGGTTATGGGATATGGGTTATGGGATATGA
>DATHNR010000167.1:0-4515 GCA_035485835.1 Puia sp. | reverse complement strand
TTTTTATAATTGGCCAGTTGGGACCAGGCCATCAGTGTTGATTCAGGGTTACTTGGATGGGCAATTACATAGTTGAAGAGCTGATTGAATATTTTCTGAGCATCAGGGTCCGCACCTGCCATTAATGTCATGATGATCATTCCATAGCCCTGTCCTTCAGATACACTTTGAAATTTGGAACCCTCTTCTTCAAAAAATACATATGCCTGGTTGGTTTCTGAAACCTGATGGATGTATTGCTTTTTCCATCGTATATAAAAATCCAAAACCTGATCGTCCAATTTTTCCTGGCTGAGATGATTTGGTTTGATGGTTCCTTTATGATAGGAATTATCTTGTGGGAAAGGATACCGAACCATCTGGGGGTAACATTTATTTAACAGAAAGGTAAGGATGAATATTGCAAATATATTTCTACCCATATCTCTATAACGTATTCCTGCGCGGACTGTTGCCGTCATTTCAATTATCTTTGCGGCATGCATTATGTATCTGCCGAAGGTCTTGGGAAGTCTTATGGAATTAAACCACTTTTCGATAATATCAGTTTTAATATAGAATCCGGAGATAAAATCGCCCTGATAGCCAAAAATGGTACCGGAAAGACCACATTACTTAAGATCCTGGCCGGAAAAGAAAAAGCGGAGGCAGGCAAACTATGGATTTCGAAAGAAATTAACGTCGTTTTTTTCGAGCAGGACCCTCAGTTCCGTGAGGAACTTTCTATACTTGATAATATTTTCCATCATCCCAATCCGGTTACAACGGCAATAAAATTATTTGAAGCTGCCAGCGAAACCGAAGATACAGATGCCCTGATGGAGAGTATTGAGCAGATGGACCATCTTGGCGCCTGGGATTTTGATGCAAAAGTGAAACAGATTTTCAGCCGCCTCAATATCGATCATCTGATTCAGCCGGTAAAATCACTTAGTGGCGGACAAAGAAAAAGGGTAGCCCTGGCGCGTACGCTGGTTGATATCACTTTCGGAAGCCGCGAAGCACTTCTTATCATGGATGAACCTACCAACCACCTGGATATTGAGATGGTGGAATGGCTGGAGAATTATCTGAATCAGCAAAACATAACCCTTCTTGTCGTATCTCATGACCGTTATTTTCTTGATAATGTTTGTAATGAAATCTGGGAGATGGATCGGAGCGAGTTATTTACATACAAGGGAGATTATGAAAACTACCTGGAAAAAAAGTCTGCCCGAATTGAATCTGATCTGGCAAGTATTGATAAAGCGAAAAATCTTTACCGAAAAGAACTTGAATGGATGCGTAAGCAACCCAAGGCAAGAACTACTAAATCAAAGAGCAGGCAGGATGCTTTTTATGTGGTTGAATCCAAGGCGAAACAAAACCTCGATGAACAGCGGCTAACGCTTGAAATGAAGATGAGCCGTCTGGGAGGTAAAGTGGCTGAATTAAAGAAAGTAAATAAAAGTTTTGGTGACAAAATTATCCTGAAGGGCTTTGATTATACTTTCAAACGCGGAGACCGCATCGGTGTAGTAGGGAAAAACGGAGCGGGTAAAACTACTTTCCTGAATATGCTGCAGGGATTGGAACCACCCGATAGCGGTAAGGTAAATATTGGCGAAACAGTTGTATTTGGAAATTATTCACAAACGGGTCTTGTTATTAAAGAAGATGTGCGGGTAATTGAATTTGTAAAAAATATTGCCGAACATTTTCCACTTGCAGACGGAAGTTCTTTAAGCGCCGCGCAATTTCTGAACCTGTTTTTATTTCCACCCGATAAACAATACACGTATATATCTTCTTTAAGCGGAGGAGAAAAAAGAAGACTCTTCCTTTTATCCATTCTATTCCGAAATCCCAATTTCCTGATCCTGGATGAACCTACAAACGATCTGGATCTTCCAACGCTTGCCGTACTCGAAAACTTTTTATTGGATTTTCAGGGCTGTTTAGTCATGGTGTCGCACGACCGATACTTTATGGACAGGATGGTCGAACATCTTTTTGTGTTTGAAGGCAATGGTGTGATCAGGGACTTTCCAGGCAATTATGGTTTATACCAGCAATGGCTGAAAACAAGGGATGAAGTAGAAGGCGCAGAAATAAAATCTGTGCAGCAATCCATAGAAAAAGAGACAGTAGCTGCAAAACCGGCAAAGCCTAAGCTTTCCTATAAAGAAAAACAGGAACTCGATTTACTTGAAAAAGAAATCAGTGATCTCAATAAAGAAAAAGACCAGATCACAGAAAAACTGCACGACGCTTCCATAAATTTTGATATGATTCAGCAACTATCCAAACAATTTACGATTATAACTGAAACACTTGAATCAAAGGAATTCCGCTGGCTTGAGCTAAGTGAAAAAGAAAGTGTGAGAGTGTGAGAGTGTGAGAGTGTGAGAGTAAAACCGTCATCCGTCATCGACCACCCATCGGGATCATATGCTCGTAAATGGACAAACACTGTATCAAAAAGGAACAGTATATTCTTTTTATAAGTTTAACTCTCTGAATATCATCGTATTTTTTATTTGGCATCGGATTCGCAAACCTTTAATTGCAAAGCCTAAATGTATAAAAGATGCTCATTAATAATTTCCGTTCGGCATATCGTAACCTGAAGCGCCATAAAATTTATTCATTTATAAATGTGTTTGGGCTTGCAGTCAGTCTTGCAGCCTGCTGGCTGATTTTCTTT
The DNA here is from genome assembly GCA_035485835.1 of Puia sp. Taxonomy (GTDB): domain Bacteria; phylum Bacteroidota; class Bacteroidia; order Chitinophagales; family Chitinophagaceae; genus Puia. Next base: position 1,826 of record DATHNR010000167.1, on the reverse strand, counting down.
TACGTAAAGGATGAACTGAGTTACGATCGTTTCAATCAAAATGCCAACCGCATTGTGCGTTTGGCGCAGCACGCTTCTTGGGAAGGAGGGAATATGAATATTGCGCTCACTTCAGCGCCTTTTGCCCCATTATTGAAACAAAAATTTCCGCAAATTGAAGATGCAGTTCGGATAGATCCGGAAGGCGGCGATCTGATTGTACATGGAAATAGTACGATCAAAGTAAATGATATCATTTATGCTGATGCATCTCTCTTTAATATTTTCAGTTTTGATTTTATCGAAGGAAATGCATCCACAGCATTAAATGATCCGGGTTCCATCGTTATAACGGAAAGCCTTGCCCGAACTTTATTTGGTTCCGGGGAATCTGTTACTAACCAGATGATTGTTTTTCAGGGGAACAAACCGGCAAGGGTCTCAGCAGTTATCCGTGATATTCCACAGAACAGCCATCTTAGATTTTCAGCTGTCCGCCTGCTTTCTCCCGATGCTTCAGAAAACTGGCAAAACGCCAGGCTCTATACCTATCTCTTACTGAAATCTCCAGCTTCACTGATAAGCCTGCGAAAACAATTACCCCCATTCGTCTCTTCTACTATTCAAAAAGAAATGAAGGCCACTGAATATCGTTTGGAACTTCAGCCGCTGACCTCCATTCATCTGCAATCGAACCTTGACTATGAAATAAGTCCCAACAGTAGTCTGTCCAGAATTTATATATTCAGCGCGATTGCCCTGCTCATACTTTTTATTGCAATTATCAATTATGTCAACCTCGCAACCGCAAGGGCCTCATCCAGGGTGAAGGAGATAGGCATAAGAAAAACACTGGGTTCCGGTAAATTTCAACTTGCCATACTTTTTATTACGGAAGCCGCACTTGTTACTCTGATTGCCGGTCTGATGGCCCTGGTGCTTGTAAGGTTTTCCATGCCAATGTTTAACCAGCTTACAGGGAAAAATCTCAGCATCTGGCAATTCGGTTATTCATCAACCCTGGCATTTATAATCTCATTTTCAATTTTAGTAGGACTGATCAGTGGGATTTATCCTTCGGTTATTCTTGCAAGGTTTCAGACTATTCCGGCACTGAAGGGTCAGATGGGAAAAATAGGGAGCACAGTTTTTTTTAGAAAATCATTACTGGTTTTACAATTTGTCATTACAGTATTTATGATTTCGGCATCTTTTGTAATATACCAGCAGCTACAATACGTGAATCATGCGGACCTTGGATTTAATAAGGAACAGATAGTTACGTTTCATATTGATAACCGGAGTCTTCGTTCTCAAATCGCTGTAATAAAATCTAAGTTGTTACAGAGTCCCCTGATAGAAAATGTGGCTGTAGCCGGCAATCCGATCGGGAATAATGATCTCGGTACCCATGGATATTTCTGTGACAATAATCAGGCGGTTCTTTCAGGTCAGACAAAGGCCATGCAGGAATTAATCATTGATGCAGATTACCTGGCTACCATGCAAATTAAACTGAAAGAAGGAAGAAATTTTTCTGATAATATCATTACGGATCAGACAAATTCTGTGCTGGTAAATGAAACCCTGGTAAAGGAACTCGGATGGACAAATGCCCTGGGTAAAAAAATGCTTTCTTCTGATAACAGGGATGGACAGCCGAAAACTGTAGTAGGCGTAATCCGGGATTTTCATACTTATTCGTTTCAGCATAAGGTAGAACCTCTTGTTCTCATACTTCCGCCAAATGCAAAGGAGCAGGATAATCTTTATGTCAGACTTGCAAAAGGAAAAACTGCTGAGGCTATGGCATACCTCGATCAGACATATAAGGGTTTTGATCCTGG
>DATHNR010000166.1:0-3689 GCA_035485835.1 Puia sp. | reverse complement strand
ACGGCAGACCTACTACATTATCACTGGATCAGATTCCAGCAGATGCGATTGAAAGTGTTGAAGTGATGACAAATCCCTCTGCAAAATATGATGCATCCGGTGGAGGCGCTGGTATCCTCAATATTGTTCTGAAAAAAAATCGCAAGAAAGGTTATAATGGAAATATATCAGGAGGTATTGATTCCCATGGTGCACCCAATGCACTCGCAGGATTTAATATCCGCCAGGGGAAAGTGAATCTCAGTGCCAATGGAATGTATAACTCAGTAGACAGTAAAACTACAGGTACTACGGATCGTTATACTTTTCTCACGGATACTACACGTTTACAGCAACAGGATCAGAGTCAGAATAAAGGACATTTTATGTTTGGCCAGATCGGGATCGATTATTTTGCCAGTAACAAGACAACCATTTCAGGATCTTATATTAAAGTGCATGGTGAATTTAAGCCCACAGATATTTCACAGATTCGAACCGATAGCCTCAATGGGTTTGAAAATCCAACGAGTTACTCTACACGTTATTCCGACAATGACCGGGTCTTTGATGTCAATGGTGCGCAACTCGGCTTGAAACATTTATTTGCTAAAGATGGACGTCAGCTTACGGTCGATGGTTCTTATTTCGGAGTGCAGGCACATACATCGGCACTCTACACAACGGATTATTATACCGGCCTTCCTGGTTCGCCTATTGATTTCATAACTCAGCAACAGACACTCGCTACTGCGGCGCCGGAATTCTTTACAGCACAAACCGATTATACTGATCCACTGACTAAAAACATCAAACTCGAAGCAGGACTGCGTGCAAGCATTCAAAAACTGAGTAACAACAATAATACATATACGATTGATAAAAATGGTGATGCCACCCTGGATTCGCTTGGCACGACCGATTACTCAAGCACGAGCAGGGTGTATGCGGCTTATGTGAATGTCACCAGTTCAATTGGTAAATTCAGTTATGCACTCGGTCTCCGCGCGGAAAGTTCCGGTTATACAGGTGATATCCTCAACACAGGACAGAAATTCAGTAATAATTATCCTCTGAGTTTATTTCCTTCTATTTTTCTGAGTCAGAAACTCGCGCATGATCAGGAACTGCAACTGAGTGCTACCCGTAAAGTAAATCGTCCGGGATTTTTTCAGCTGATTCCATATACAGATTATTCAGACACTCTCAATATTACGCGTGGTAATCCGAACCTCGTTCCCGAATTCACGGAGTCATTCGAATTATCTTATATCAAAACCTTCCCTCATAATAATACATTATTGATCTCAGCTTATTATAAGTATACAGATGATCTGATAACCCGCTACCAGGATAGTGGCGTAAATCCAATCGGTAAGCCGATATTGATCAATACATATGAAAATGCTAATGATGCATATACTGTTGGTGCGGAACTGACAACTACCGACAACATTACGAAATGGTGGGACATATCATTCAATGTAAATGTTTACAATTCTAAAATCAATACCGACAATCTAAATCAACCTTCACAACCTGCTCTTTGGAGTGCGTTTGGAAAGCTGAACAGCAATTTTAAATTACCTGGTGGCCTCACATTACAACTTACGGCCATTTACCAGTCCAAGACAAACCTTCCTGTAAACCAGAATTCCAACCAGTTCGGACCCCCGGGATCTACGACACAAAGCGCGTCCCAGGGATATATCAAACCTTTCTGGGGTATGGATGCAGCAGTCAAAAAAACTTTCCTGAAAAACAATGCGGCATCCGTTACGCTGAGTATGACAGATATTTTCCGCACAAGATGGTCCGATCAATATAGTCAGAGCAGTTATTTCCAACAGGAATATAACAGGTTAAAAGATCCCCAACTGGTAAGACTTGTATTTGCTTACAGATTTGGTAAAATGGATCTGAATTTATTCAAACGCAAGGATATGCATAACCAGGGTATGGGTGATGCGGGTTCAAGTCTCCAATAATTATTCAATATTAACTTATGAATAAGAGTATTAATGCCAGCCGGATAGCATCCATTATGATCATTTCGGCAGGCTATGGCTGGGCAGGGGGACATTATATTCCCCCTGACTCATCGCCTGTAGCTTATTTATTTCAAATAATAATTCTTTCGGTACTACTTATACTGGCAACCGGGTATTTGGGATTATCGGAAGAAAAAAAATTTAAAAAGCACTGGTCAATTCGCGGACTGACAATTTTTTCTATCCTCTCTTTACTGATTAATATTGGTAATATCATTCATGGCGCATTGAATAAGTCACCAGAAAGCTTCGGCTCCCATAATAATCCTGCTGATTTGATACCCATCGGAATTATTTTGACAGGGACGAGTTTGTGGTTGAGTACAATTCTTCCGGCTTCCAGGTTTTGTCGAACCAGGATTACAGAGGACCATATAATCTAATCAGCACATTCCAACCTTTATTAGGAATTGTTTACAACCAGGTAGACTCGTGACCTTTGTGGGCAGTTTTTAATTTATCAAAAAAATTTTAAAATATTTGATTATTAATTTTGGTAACTCAAAAGTTACTCTTATGTTTGTGTAACTTAAAAGTTACTTATTATGTCAACAATCGTAAAACACCAGTATTTCTTTCCCCAGGGCCCCGAAATGGTCTGGGAATATCTTACCAGGGCCGAATTGATGGAGCTTTGGTTAATGCCTAATAATTTCCTGCCCATTCTGGGGCATGAATTTCAATTCAGGATAAAACCTGTACCGGCGCTCGATTTTGATGGCATCGTCTATTGCAAAGTGCTGGAAATAGTGCCTCACCAAAAGCTTAGTTATTCCTGGAAAACAGGACCAGGAAACGGAAAGATCGAGCTGGATTCCATTGTAGTATGGAAGCTGATTCCGAAAGAAAACGGCACCGAGCTTTTGCTGGAGCATACGGGCTTTAAAGAAACAGAGAATTTCAAAATGTACACAGCGGTCAATGACGGATGGTATAAAAATATTGAAAAGATCGCTGTACTCCTAAATACCGCAAAACGTGAAACAACAAAACAATGATGTATTCCAGGTAGTTGCAGATCCCACCCGCAGACAGATTTTGAGGTTGCTTTTAAAAGACAGTCTGACGATCAATTCATTGGCCGAGCATTTCGACATGAGCCGCCCCGCCGTATCCAAGCATATTAAAATACTGCATGGAGGTGGGTTTATTTCTATCCAGGACATCGGCAGGGAAAGACATTGCATACTCAGGCAGGATGGGTTTGATAAGTTGCAGGAATGGATAAACTATTTTGACAAATTCTGGCAGTCAAAGCTTGAAAAATTAAAATTGCTGCTGGACAATAAACAGAAAAATTAAAATGTGAATACATTGAAAAATCAAAATTTCACGGCATCGATAGAGGTTGATAAGTCTCCAAATGAGGTTTTCAATCATATCAACCATGTTTCAAAATGGTGGAGTAAAGATTTTGAGGGCAGCAGCTCAATCCTCCATGATGAATTTGTTATTAGCCATACCGACCAACATTATTCAAAACAGAAATTAATTGAATTTATACCTGGCAAAAAAGTAGTTTGGCTTGTAACAGACAGTGTACTGAACTGGATTGAAGGAGATAAGCATGAATGGACAAACACAAAAATGATTTTTGAGATACTCAAGGAAGGTAATCAAACAGTACTCAACTTTACTCATGAAGGCCTAGTTCCGGAA
>DATHNR010000165.1:0-9452 GCA_035485835.1 Puia sp. | reverse complement strand
ACTTGACATTGCGATTAAGCAGGCTTCTGTTGATTCAGCCCAGGTAGTGCGTCTTCAGATTCAGAATGAGCAGGGAGCCATTCCACCAGCCACTTTATCCGATCTTCAGGGTCAGTATGCCAGTGATGAAGTAACGGTGGTTAATGCTGTCAATGCACTTGAAACTGCAAAAGTGACTTTATTTTCTTATCTCAATGTGCCCTATCAAAAAGATGCGGTGTACGAGATGATTAATATGAATGCGGATATCAGTGATTTGAACAGCAGTTCAGATAGTATTTACCAGGCAGCTTTACAAATAATTCCGACAATAAAAGCAAATGACCTCAGGGTTCAGTCATTTCAAAAAAGTATTGCTGTTGCCAGGGGTAAAATGTGGCCATCGCTTTATTTTTATGGGAATCTCAATTCAAACTATACGAGTATCGCGACAAATACGATTCCGAACAGTTCGCCAATACCTGGCAGCACTGGTGAGTTTGTTAATATCGGTCCGAATACATATGATGTAATGGCAAACGGCTATCCGTCTGAAAAGACTGCCTTTATAGACCAGGTAAAAAATAACAGATACCAGTCAATAGGTCTGCAACTGAATATTCCGATTCTGAATTATCTGTCTTTAAGAAACAATGTGAAAATTGCCAAGCTGAATTATGAAAATGCTAAAGTAATTTCTACATCTTCTCACTACCAGTTGCAACAAATGGTGGAACAGGCCTGGCAAAATCTGCGCTCTGCTTATGGCCAATACAAGGGTTATGTTGATCAGGTGAAAGCTTATGGAGAATCTTTCCGTACAGCTGAAATTCGTTTCAATGCCGGTGTTCTTACTTCGGTGGATTATGTTATCGCGAAGAATAATGTAGACCGTGCCAATCTAAACCTCAGTGCCGCCCGATACAATTATATTTTCAGAACTAAAATTTTAGAATACTACGAAGGAAGGTTGACACTTTAAAGAGATATGGGATATGAGTTATGGGATATGAGATCCCGCACGTGCGGGATGAGTTATGGATTATTGATATATTTTAAATGCTCTTATAATTCATAATCCATAAACCAAAACCTAATTGAATGCGTTACGCGTTAAGCGTTAAGCGTTAAGCGTTAGGCGTTACGCGTTAAGCGTTAAGCGTTACGCTTAAAACATCCACTCCTTCAAACAAAAGCTGATTTTTTCTGTCTCTACCATGAATCCATCATGGCCGTAGAGTGAATCGATATTGATCAGCCTGCTGTCTGGAATGTTATCGGCCAGGAATTCCTGTTCAACAATCGGGCAAAGGATATCACTTGTGATGCCTACGATCAGTGTACGATGAGAAATGTTTTGAAGAACTTTCTTCAGATCACCGCCGCGGTTCCTGGCAATATTATGACTGTCCATAGCCTTAGTCAGCAGCCAGTAACTATATGCGTTGAAGCGCCGTGAAAGTTTATTTCCCTGGTAAGAGATATAGGAAGAAGCCTTGTAATTATCCAGTTTATTCGGATCAGTATCTGTTTGTTTTTCCTTCATGATCGCATAGTTCCTGTATGTAATTATTCCGATGCCTCTTGCGGCGCGGAGACCCCTGGCCCCGGCCTCTTCGTTCCTGTCCATCCAGGTAGGATCGGCTTCAATAGCGAGGCGCTGGGCTGTATGAACAGCAATGCCCCATGCGCTTTCTGCAGCAGAAGTAGCAATCAGAAAAAGATCACGGATTATAAGTGGTTCCATCAGACTCCATTCCAGCGCCTGATAACCACCCATGCTGCCACCCATGAGGAGTCGAATCTGTTTTATGCCGAGGTGCTTACGTAACAGAATATGCGCTTTAACCATATCCCGGACAGTAACCAGGGGGAAACTGCTGAAGTATGTCCTGCCCGTATCAGGATCTTCACTCAGCGGCCCGGAACTACCATAACAGGAACCTAGAATATTGGCACATACAATGAAATATTTCTCCGGGTTCACATAACGATGATCTCCCACCATGCCCGGCCACCAGCGTATTACATCAGAATTAGCGGTCAGCGCGTGACAAATCCAGACAACATTATCCCCCGCCGCATTCAGATTGCCGTAAGCATGAAAACCTATCCTGATTCCGGGTAAAGTCTGCCCGTTTTCCAGGGTAAAGGGGTGGTAATGAAGAAATTCCTCCATGCTGAAGATTCAAATTTTATGAATGCAAAATAAGGACATGCATGAATTACCTTTGCAAAAATCTTTTTTATGTTCCATGTTGAAGTCTTCCGCGTCAAAGATGATTTTGGGTTTGAAGGAAAAGATGCCAGTGGTCATACTGTGAAAATGGATTCCAGTCCTGAAAGCGGCGGGCATAATTTCGGTATCAGGCCAATGCAAATGTTGCTGATGGGCCTGGGTGGCTGCAGCGGTATCGATATCGTTTCCATTCTTAAAAAACAAAAACAAACCGTTGAAGAATTCCGGATTTTTATTGACGGTGAAAGAGAGGCTGGTAAAGATCCTACACTCTGGAAATACATAAAGATTATTTTTGAATTGAAGGGTAATATTGCACCTGAAAAAGCCAAAAGAGCCTGTGATCTTTCCATCGAAAAATATTGTTCTGTCGCAGCTACACTGATGGGTGCAGGCTGTAAAATTCACTGGGAAACAAAAATCATATCCTGACACTGCAATTATTTTCTTACCAGATAAAAATTATATCCTAAACAATTTAAATATGTCCTTGCACCCCGTATCCAAAATGATCCGCACGCGCGTGGAGCAGACTAATGAAATGGAGCATTCCTCGCCACTGTTTCTTACAAGCAGTTTCAGTTTCGACAATGCAGAAGAAATGCGCGCCGCATTTGCCGATGAAAATGACGATAATATTTACAGCCGGTTTTCCAATCCCAGCGTACAGGAATTTACTGACCGCATGTGTGTACTTGAAGGAATGGAATCCGGATTCGCCACTTCTTCCGGAATGAGTGCCGTCTTTGCATCCATACTGACATTTCTGAAAAAGGGAGACCACCTGATTTCCTGTAATGCAATCTTCGGAAGTACTCATACCGTGATCACGAAGATTCTGCCTAAATATGGCATCGAGTATACTTATGTTCCGGTCTATGACATTGCATCATGGGAAGCTGCCGTGCAGGAGAATACCAAAATGATTTACCTGGAAACACCGACTAACCCGGGGCTTGACCTGATAGATTTGCAGGCAGTGGGTGATCTCGCAAAAAAACACGGCCTGATTTATTGTGTGGACAATTGTTTTGCAACGCCTATAGGACAGCTTCCTGTAGAATTTGGCGCCGACCTGGTAGTGCATTCCGCAACCAAGTGGCTGGATGGGCAGGGACGCGTGCTTGGTGGAATTGTACTGGGCAGCAAAAAGCTGATACATGAAATATATCTTTTCTGCCGGAGTACCGGACCGGCTCTTTCTCCTTTTAATGCGTGGGTACTGAGCAGAAGCCTTGAAACTCTGGAAGTCCGGATGGAGCGTCATGCATCCAATGCATTTTACCTGGCGCAGCAACTGCAAAATCATCCGGCCATCAGCTGGCTTAAATATCCTTTTCTGGAATCACATCCTCAGTATACGATTGCAAAAAAGCAAATGAAAAACGGTGGTGGTCTCTTTTGTTTCGAACTGAAAGGCGGACTGGACAGCGGAAGAAAATTTCTCGACAATCTGAAAATGCTTTCACGCACCGCCAACCTCGGCGATACGCGCAGTATTGCTTCTCATCCGGCAAGTACAACACACGCCAAATTAACCGAAGAAGAAAGGCAGGCTGTTAATATAACGCCGGGGCTCATACGCATTTCCTGCGGACTGGAACACAGGGATGATATCCTTGATGATATCCTGCAGGCATTATAGATCCTTTAATGTGGCGAATATGGAAATGCAGAGAATTAAAAATGGGGAAATTAAATGGGGAAATGATAATGTATTAAATTGAAATTCTTGCATACATAAAACTTGGTTTGAAGGGCGAATTCATCCCTTTCTTTCAATACTAAATCAGTAATCTTAATATTCTAACAATGATTATTGATGAAAGAAAATATAATACTCATTAAATCGATTAATTTTTCTGTTGGAATCAAAAATTATTGCAACTTACTTTATTCAAAGAAAGAGTCAGTAATTGCAAACCAATTACTTAGATGTGGCCTTGCTATTGGCGCACATGTTTCTGAAGCTCAGCAGGCCGAAAGTCGATCCGACTTCATTCATAAAATTAAAATTGCCGCAAAGGAAGAAAGTGAGACTTCATATTGGTTATCCGTTTGCGAAAAGTCGAATATCGGGGAATTTCAATATGAATTGCTCGATGAAGTAAATCAAATCATTGCGATCCTTTCTAAGATAATAATTACATCTAAGAAAAATATTTAAGTCAGGTGTCCTAACATCATCACATTATCATTTCCCCATTTAATTTCCCCATTTTTAATTTAGTACATTTCCGTATTCACCACATTAATTGTTATTCCCCCCAAATTTCTCCTTTCCCTTCCAACCATTGTTTAACAGAATCTGTTGTAACGGATTTGGGTCTTTCCAGGGAATATCCGAGGGCCCGGTCCCAGCAAAGACTTGCGAGCACGCCGAGGGAGCGGCTCACACCAAATAAAACGGTATAAAATTCATATTCCACCAATCCGAAATGGACCAGGAGGGCGCCGCTGTGCGCATCTACATTTGGCCATGGGTTTTTTATTTTACCGAGAGATTGTAAAACAGGTGGAACAGCTTCATAAATATTCCAAACAGTTTTCACAAGCGAATCATCGGGAAGATGTTTTTTTCCGAATTCCATCTGGGCGGTGAAACGGGGATCTGTTTTCCGCATTACCGCATGGCCATAACCCGGAACCACTTTCCCTTCATTCAGTGTTTTTTTAACGTAGGCTACGATCTGTTCCTGTGTGGGCAGTTCAGTATTCAATTCTTCACGCATTTCCAGGATCCATTTGATCACTTCCTGGTTGGCGAGTCCGTGCAAGGGTCCGGCCAGTCCGTTCATGCCAGCTGCAAAACTCAGATACGGATCGCTTAGTGCGGAACCAACAAGATGGGTTGTATGTGCGCTTACATTACCACCTTCATGATCTGCATGTATGGTCATGTAGAGGCGCATGAGTTCATGAAAAGTATCGTTTTTATAACCCAGCATGTGGGCGAAATTTCCGGCCCAGTCGAGCAGACCATTAGGTTGAATATGGTCCCCGTTTTTATATTTTCTTCTGTAGATATAAGCCGCTACCCTTGGGAGCCGCGCGATCAGATTCATGGAATCATCAAATACCGCTTCCCAGTAATCCTTTTTATTCAGTCCCGCTGCATATTTTTTTGCAAACTGACTTTCCGTTTGCAATGCCATGATCGCAACAACAAACTGCGTCATTGGATGGGAGGAAACAGGCAAAGCTTCAATGGCATCAAAAACATAATTTGGAACATGACTGCGGCGCTGCCAGTTGGCCGTTAGTTCGTGTACATCTACTTCATTCGGAAGTTCTCCCAAAAGCATGAGGTAAAACAATCCTTCCGGAAGAGGCTCACTGCATCCGGCGGCCTTGGGAAGTTTTTGCTGAATTTCAGGAATCGAATATCCGCGAAAGCGAATGCCTTCCTGCGGATCGAGCAAAGAAGTCTCAGTAACCAATCCCGTCATACCGCGCATGCCGCTATAAATCTGTGACAGAGTAACTTCCCCTATTTTTTTAGAACCATGTTCTTTGAGAATATCTTTTACCTCCGCATTCAGGCTATCTGCTTTAATTTTAAACTTTTCTTTGATGGGCATACCGCGCTTTTAAAGGATGATCTGGTATAGTGGCTAAAGTTAAACCATGAATGTTGTCGGAACAAATGATTGAATCTGAATGTTTAAAATTAACCGGGGATTAATATTTATTTCGGGGCTTTCCAATAGAGTCCCAGTGCCACAAAACTAAAAATGATATTGGGCATCCATGCTGCCAGCATGGGAGAAAAATTTCCTTTGGTTGCAAAGGTTACAGAAAACTTATCCATGATCACAAAGAGAGCTGCCATCACGAGACCAATTGCGAGTAAAACACCGCTGCCACCTCTCACTCTGCGTGTTGCAATCACCGCTCCCATCATGGTTAATATTATAACCGAAAAGGGAGTCGCATCCCGGTGATATCTTTCTTCCTTATAGGTATTCAGACCTTCGGAACCGCGAATTTCTTCCAACCTTATAAAACGAATCAGTTCGGGTGTGGTGAATTTATCTTTCAGGTATTCATCTCTTTTCAATTCCTCCGGTTTTACATTGAGATTAATATTCATGGTAGGAATTATTCGGGAGGTTTCTTTTAAACCATCATTGGTATGTTCAACCACATTCGTCAGCGCCCAGTTCTTTTTTGCAGTATCCCACCGCATGAATTCAGCACGGAGATTATAATAAACATGGTTGTTTTTAATTTTTGAAAGAAAAAATGCTCCCGCTCTTTTCAGCGTCGTATCATAATAACGAAGACCAACATATGTATCCGCGTTCACCCTTAAATAAAAATTATTTGAATGATATGGATCTCCGTTATAAGTACTTCGCGGATCAATATATGTTGACTGAAAATTTGTCCTGATCTCATTTGCTTTGGGAACCCAGAACTGGCTGGCAAACCAGAAAAATGTTCCGAGTATTAATGCGCCTACAACATAAGGCCGGAGCATGCGGTTATAACGAACCCCGCCGGCCAGGATGGCAACAAACTCCGACTGTGCTGCCATCTTTGAACTAAAATAAATGGCCGCTATAAAAACCATCAGCGGGAAAATCATGGACATGATAAAGGGAATAAATCCGAAGAAATAATGTGTGACAATTCCCCAGGTACTTAACCCTGATTTAACAAAATCATCCGCTTTTTCACTGGTATCTATCACCACCGCTATCACGGTTATCAAGAGCATGGTGAACACGAATGTGGTCAGAAATTTCTTCAGTATGTACCAATCGAGTTTTTTCATACTTTCAAGGCCTGCAAATTAGCTCTTCCCTCATTAACCACCCGTCACTTTTTATTGTTTTTAGAAGGACTTTACCATATATCTTCGCTGGCTTAAAACTTTTTTAATGTTTGTTAAGAAAAACTTATGGCTGTTTGCCTTATTGATTTCCATTTCATATTCAGGACTTTCACAGTCTGCTGGGAACTATGACCAGCACGAAGCATTTGCACCCATTTTCTATCCGGCGTACGGAGATGAAGTAAGGACAGCTGCGGGAACGCCCGGACCAAAATACTGGCAGAATGAAGCAGATTATAAAATTCAGGCAACTCTTGACGATGTGAATCATCAGCTTTCCGGCGATGTGCAGATAACCTATAAAAATAATAGTCCCGAGTCATTGCCTTTTTTATGGCTCCAGCTGGATCAGAATATTTATAAACCGGATTCCCGCGGCGAAGTAACAACTCCGGTTGAGGGTAGCCGTTATATGAATGTAGGTTTCACCGGAGGCTATACGATCCAGTCCGTTTCTGTCAGCTATCAGGGCAAAGAACAAAAAATTCATTATATCGTCAATGATACGAGGATGCAGATTTTTCTACCGGAGGCGATGAAGGGTCATGGCGATTCTTTGAAAATAAATATTGTTTACAGTTTTGGAATTCCGGAGCATGGCACAGACCGGATGGGGCGGATGGAGACTTCCTACGGTTGGATCTATACGATCGGACAATGGTATCCGCGCATGTGTGTTTATGATAATGTTCTTGGATGGAACGCGCTGCCTTATATCGGTGCCGGTGAGTTTTACCTGGAATATGGAAATTATGATTTTACTATTACAACTTCTTCGAATCAGCTCGTGGTTGCATCAGGGGAACTGATGAATCCTTCAGAAGTGCTCACACCCGATCAGATGAAACGCCTGGATGCTGCCCGTAACAGTGATAAAACTGTGGTGATCCGTTCTGAAGGTGAAGTAAAAAATAAAACAGGCAGGTTGTCGAAAAGTAAACTCGTATGGCATTTCAGGTGTGAACATACGCGTGATGTTGCATTCGCTTCTTCCACTGCCTTCATCTGGGATGCCGCAAGGATAAACCTGCCGGATGGAAAAAAATCACTCGCCATGTCCGTCTATCCGATTGAATCCGCCAGTGATTCTGCCTGGAAACGATCTACGGAATTTGTAAAGGGAGCTATTGAGGGTTATTCATCCAGATGGTATCCTTATCCTTACCCTAATGCAGTCAATGCGGCCGGAAATGTTGCAGGCATGGAGTATCCCGGAATCGTATTCTGTCACGCTTCTTCCAGGGGAAGAGAGTTATGGGGTGTTACCAGTCACGAGTTCGGTCATACATGGTTTCCCATGATTGTAGGAAGCAACGAGCGAAAATATCCATGGATGGATGAAGGTTTCAACACTTTTATCAATTCGGTGGCGAATGAAGATTTTAATCATGGTGAATTTTACAGGAAACCCCGGTATCCTGAACGTGCAACCCGGTTTTCCCAGCCAAATTCTGAATCCATCATGACGGTTCCCGAGGTGACGAATGGCCGGTATCTTTCTGCGAATGCATATGAAAAACCTGGAATGGGCCTTCAGCTTTTAAGATATGATATATTAGGTGAAGAAAGGTTTGATTCGGCATTCAGGTATTATATACGAAGCTGGGCATTTAAACATCCAACACCATGGGATTTCTTTCATGCAATTGAAAATGGCAGCGGCGAGGATCTGAGCTGGTTCTGGAGAGGCTGGTTTATTAATAACTGGAAGTTTGATGTGGCAGTAACCAACGTGGAATATCAACAAGGTAATCCCTCAAATGGCGCATTGATTACAATTCAAAATCGGGAAAAGCTCCCCATGCCTGTAACGGTAGAAATAAAAGAAGTGGGTGGCAAAACGGGAAGGATTAGTTTTCCTGTTGAAATCTGGCAGAGAGGCGGAGAATGGAAATTCTTATATCCATCTTCGCGGACAATAGAATCTGTAACTGCTGATCCCGACAGAATGCTGCCCGATATCGATGAAAGTAATAATGTGTGGAAAGCCAACTAAGCCGAAAGCCCAAAGCCTAAAGCCTAAAACTTCTTTATGTACATTAACTTTTAAATTATCAATTATTGCGGTGTTTTTAGGCTTAAGGGTTTATCGATCGTGAAATCAAACTGGGGAAATTTTTTTACTAAGAGTAAACACTTATAATCCCGGATTTTGCAGAAGATTTTTATACCTTGATTGAAGCTTCATCAAATGTTTGAACCAAAAACCATCCGAATTGGTGCGATCGTCGCAATGATATTGTCCGCTATTGGACTTTTATCCAGCGTAGTATTGATTGCTTCAGCATCACTCGCATTTATAATGGGTGTTATTTCCTGTGGTTTTCTACTATGGGCAAGTTATCTGGGTTTCAAACTCAGTTCATACAAACTTGATGAAAACGAATATAAAAA
>DATHNR010000164.1:0-2395 GCA_035485835.1 Puia sp. | reverse complement strand
TTCTGAGTGACCAGGAAATCATTTCCTTGTCAACTGATTCTGCACTAACAATGTTTTCTCTTGGAATATGAATGCTTTTAATGAGCCTGTGTATGATGAGTTCTTCATTTGTAATCTTATAATCCAATGGCATGTATAAATAAGCGTTAAAATAAATGAGAGAAAGAAGGGCTACTAAAAAATATTTAACCGCCCCTGAACTTTCCCAATGTGAAAACTGGACGGCAATGATCATAACAAAAAGCAAGGCGACCCCTATTGTTATAAGATATGCATTTATATCAAGTGAGGTTTTAAAAGTTTTCATGAGTCTTAAAATGCTTCTCCAAAATTAATATTGAAACCCTTAATTCCGTTCGGGCCAAATCCAAAGTCAAACCTGAGATTAGTCTGGTGTTTTGAATCAACCATAATGCGCAGACCTGGTCCATAGGATAAATGAAATTCATTCATCGCAACCTGGCTGTAGGAATTAGCGACCTGTCCCACTCCAAACCATCCGACCACTCCAAATATATTCCATACGGGAATTCGCAATTCAATCTGTGCGTCTACCAGTACATTATCCCGCAAACCCCCTTCGTAATATCCGCGCATCTGACTGGCCCCTCCCATTTCAGGGAGTTCATAAAAGGGCACATTTCCATTTGCGTAACTGGTAGTGATCTGACCGGCAATAACATTTTTATTAAAAGGGTTCAGGTATTTTCTTGCATCCAATGAAAATTTTGAAAATGCATAAGGCCCCCAACCGCCGGGATAAAATAGTGCCGTTCCCAGTATATAAGAACCATGTAATGGATTGTAACGGTTATTCCGCGTATCGTATGCAGCTGCAAATCCAATACCAATGCTTGTTCCGCCTTTTAATCCGGTCACACTATCACTAACGAGAAAACTATTGCTGTCCGTCTGGATACTGAAATAATCAGACACGTCAAATGGAATTCCGACATAAAAATTTTTAGCAACCTGCCTGAGTGCAGTGCCTGCAAATACAAATCTTTCTATGATATCCTGCTCCGGGTCGTTGGTGATTGTATTGCCGATATCCCAGATATATTCTGGTTCTTTTTTGTAATTCACATAACTGATAATGACATATTTGTCTTCATCAAATACGAGTTGAGTTGAAATGGACGCATTAATCCTTCCCAAGGTTGAAGCGGTAAATACTTCAGATAATTTGGATGGTTTTGAGATAGTATCTTTTTTAGAAAGACTGAGTACATTAAACTTTGCCAGTCCGTAGATATTTCCTGCTTCCGGAGAATAGGAATAAATAGGAACAGGTAAAATCTTAAACAAGTGTTCCGCTTTTTTATTGAACCGGTCAAATCCCGAGAGACTGTCTTTTTTACTTTCAGAAGCCGGCAGACTGTCTTTTTTCCCCCCACCGGCATTCTGCGCAAAAATTTGACTGCTGCTCAGGAAAATTATCAAAAGGACAATTAATTGTTTCACTGTAAGCTGTTTTTCGGGGTAAATGTCAGAGGATATGAATTTACCCTGTTTTATTGAATTCCGTTCAGTTCATTCTCAATACCAACAGGTCCGGCTATGTTATGTCATCATTCCATAAAATATTGAAATTAAATGCTAATGTCCGCCTGATTCATGCAACAAATCCAAAAACCAGTTGTCTTTTTTATTTCACGCTGCCAAGTAACCACGAAAACTCTCCCCCATGTAAAAAAACCATTAATTTTTGCACAGGTTAGTATTAAATTGATGTTTTAATATAACCTATGTTATTATTTGGCTCCATCATTTTAATTATCATTATTTCAGTTTATTTCTTTATGCATGGGGCACAGTTTGGCGCTCTCCCTCGGGGTGAAAGTTTACAAAAAATACTTACCTCCCCTAACTATCGTGACGGGCAATTCCAAAATCTAAGTGATACACCGCAACTTACGGAGGGAGCAAATTTTTTCGGAATTCTTAAAAAGTTTTTATTCGATAAAAGTGAACAGCGAATCCCTCCCGCCCCACTGCCATCTGTAAAGACGGATCTTCTGAATCTGAATAAAGACAAAAATATACTTGTCTGGTTCGGGCATTCTTCCTATTTCATGCAGATTGATCACAGAACTTTTCTTATAGATCCTGTGTTCAGTGGAAATGCTTCACCTCTGAGATTCACAACGAAAAGTTTCAAAGGATCGGATATTTATACGGTTGCAGATTTTCCTGCCATCGACTATCTAATTATCTCACACGATCACTGGGATCACCTCGACTACAGAACTATTTTGCAACTGAAGTCGAAAGTCAGGAAGGTGATTACCGGGCTTGGAACCGCTGCACATCTTTTATCCTGGGGATATGATAAAAACCTGATCGAAGAAAAAGATTGGAATGAACAAATTATTCCTGAAGAGGGGTTTATCCT
>DATHNR010000163.1:0-6030 GCA_035485835.1 Puia sp. | reverse complement strand
TCAAACAAAGACCTGAAACCAAATCCATGATTGTTTTATTGTCGGATAATAATGATATATATCGTTACACAAGCCATACGGAAACTTATATAGCGGATTACCTAAACAAAACAACAAAGCCCACTACAGTAATATATGAAGGCGCCTTTGGCCTTGCGGAGAATCTGGTAAGTGAAGACGGATCAGTGGCTATACGAATCGTGCGGGAAGATTTTTGCCGGCAATTAATAAAAAGATTCCGCAAGCCAATCGTTTCCACTTCTGCAAATATTTCAGGTCAGGATACTCCCCCAAATTTTACCAGGATTTCGGAAAGAATAAAGCAGGGTGTTGATTATATTGTAAAATACCGGCAGAATGAGAATCAAAACGCAGAACCATCTGTATTGATTCGATTTGATAAATCAGGAGAACCAATTATTTTAAGATCCTGAGATAAAAGCTTATTTTAAATTCCATTAATTTCTTAATTATGCCCGCATATGTAATTGTTGAAGTGTCCATTCATGACCATAGTGAATATGAGAAATATAAAAAACTGACACCTGCCGCCATTGCCGCATTCAATGGAAAATTTCTTGTTCGCGGCGGGGAGACAATTTCATTGGAAGGGGACTGGAAACCTGAAAGAATTGTTGTATTGGAATTCCCTTCTGTTGAGAAAGCTAATGAATGGTGGCATTCCCAATTATATACGGAGGCAAAACTTATCAGGCAGCGGGCGGCGAAAACGAAGATGATTTTAATACAAGGAGTATGAAAGTGTGAGAGTGTGAGAGTGTGAGAGTGGGAGAGTGCCAAATCATATAATTTAATAATTTCACTTTAATAAAAATATTTGCAGAAATTTCTTATTATACAAACAGCATTTATTGGAGATGTGGTGCTTGCAACCCCCCTGATCGAAAAACTACATCATTTTTTCCCTGATGCCGAAATTGATTTTTTATTACGAAAAGGGAATGAACAGCTTTTTATTAACCATCCTTATATTCATGAAGTACTGATTTGGGATAAGAAAGAAAATAAACAAAAAAACCTTTTCCGGATGTTGACCCGGATACGCAGAAACAGGTATGATAAAGTCATTAACCTTCAAAGATTTTTCGCGACTGGTTTACTGGCAGCTTTTTCAGGGGCAAAAGAAGTCATTGGATTTGATAAGAATCCACTTAGTTTTTTATTTACAAGAAAAATAAAACATCAGTATGGTGGAGACCAGCCTGTTCATGAAACATCCAGGAATCTTGAACTGATCAAAGAATTCACCGACGCTAGTGAATTCAAACCAAAACTTTATCCTTCGCCGGCCGATTATAAATATATCGATGCATTGCTGAGTTCAAAATTTATTACAGTGAGCCCTGCATCTGTCTGGTTTACCAAACAATTTCCCGCTTCAAAATGGATATCATTTATAAAATCCATTCCTGAAGGAATTGCAATTTATTTATTGGGCGGACCAGGAGACAAATCATTAAGTGAATTTATCAGTGAATCCTGTAATCGGAACGAATTGAAAGTGCTTGCCGGATCTTTAACATATTTGCAATCTGCGGCTCTCATGAGCAGGGCCAATATGAACTATGTGAATGATTCTGCACCCATGCATTTTGCTTCCGCGATGAACGCGCCTGTTACAGCTGTTTATTGCTCTACTATTCCGGGTTTTGGGTTTGGGCCTCTTTCCGAAATCAGGAATATTGTTGAGATTGATCATCCATTATATTGTCGCCCCTGTGGACTTCATGGTTATAATTCCTGTCCTGAAAAGCATTTCAGATGTGCAATGGATATCAGACTTGAGCAAATTATCGAAACACTTCCGGCAAAATAGCAACGGGTTATTATATTCGAATTTTCACATTTGTTTTTGCCATTGAGCTTTAAGCTTTAGGCTTTAAGCCTTATGATTTATCTTTGTCACGATGGATATTTCCTTTTCTGATACTGAGTTGCTGTTGTTTGAAAGAATTGCAGATGTGGCTTCCCGAATGCAGACGGAAGTTTATGTTATTGGCGGATTTGTGCGTGATAAAATCATCAGGCGTCCAACCAGTGATGCTGATATCGTTTGCGTGGGGAATGCGATTGATTTAGCAAACGAAGTAGCAGCTTGTTATAATCCAAAACCTGTCGTTGCTTTTTTTAAGAATTTCGGGACAGCTCATTTTAAAATTTTGGAATCTGATGGCCAGATGCTGGATGTGGAATTTGTAGGTGCAAGGAGAGAAAGTTACCGTGCCTCTTCACGCAAGCCAGAAGTTGTTCCTGGTTCGCTTGAAGATGACCAGAACCGAAGGGATTTTACGATCAATGCACTTGCTGTCAGCCTGAATAAGAAAAATTTTGGCCAGCTGATTGATCCGTTTAATGGATTACGCGATTTGGAAGAAAAAAGAATTCATACGCCGCTGGAACCTTTGAAAACTTTTAGTGATGATCCATTGCGGATGCTTCGTGCTATCCGATTTGCGACGCAGTTGAACTTTCAAATCGATCCTGAAACATTCAATGCAATCATCAGTGATGCAGAGAGAATCCGTATTATTTCACAGGAAAGGATTACGGAGGAGATCAATAAAATCATTGCTTCTGATAAACCCTCTGTTGGCTTTGATCTCCTTTATAAATCGGGGTTATTGCATATCATTTTTCCAAAAATGACTGATCTTGCCGGCGCTGAATATATTGAAGGATTGGGCCACAAGGATAATTTTTATCATACGCTTCAGGTACTAGATAATATTTCTGGGAATACAAACAATCTATGGCTTCGCTGGGCGGCTATTTTACATGATATCGGCAAACCGGCGACTAAAAAATTTGAACACGGCCATGGTTGGACTTTTCACGGTCATGAAGTTGTAGGCGGTCGGATGGTTCCGAAAATATTTGATAAGTTAAAACTACCGATGAATGAAAAAATGCGTTTTGTGCGCAAAATGGTTGAACTTCATTTACGGCCAATAAGTCTGACCAGGGAAAACATAACAGATTCCGCAATTCGGCGATTATTATTTGACGCGGGAGAAGATATTGATTCCCTCATGATACTTTGCGAAGCGGATATTACTTCTAAGAATAAGCAAAAAGTTAAGAAGTATCTTGAAAATTTTGAACTGGTACGCAGACGCCTCAATGAAGTAGAGGAGAAGGACAGAATCCGTAACTGGCAGCCTCCGGTTTCAGGGGAAATGATTATGGAAACTTTTGGAATCGGACCATCAAAAAAAGTAGGCGATCTGAAAAATATGATCCGGGAAGCAATCCTGGAGGGCGAAATTGCAAATTCCTTTGAGGCAGCGTATCCATTTATGCTGGAGAAAGCAGCGGCCATGGATTTGAAACCGGTCAGGCAATTAAATGGTGGCAGTTCCCCGTTTAAAATAAGCTGACTGATAATTTGATGGTTTCATTTATTTTTGAACTTTCTAACTTGTACAATTATGGCAGTTTTAAAATTCAGGGTTTATTTCGAAGAAGATGATAGTGTTTATCGGGATGTGGTGGTAAAGCATAACCAGCATTTTTTCGAATTACATCAGGTGATTTTGAAAGCTTATGAGTTTGATAACAAGCACCAGGCAACTTTTTTCCGCAGCAATGATCACTGGCAGCGCGGAAGAGAAATTTCATTGGATAAATATGACAGGGAATATAAAGTTGCTCCCTTGCTGATGGCTGAAACGACCATTGGTTCCGAAATAAAAGATCCCAATCAGAAATTTGTATATCTGTACGATTTCGTAAAAAACTGGTATTTTCTCATTGAACTCATACATGTATCCAAAGAAGAAAATAGTAAGCTGGAATATCCCGCAGTTGTGAAATCTGAGAGTGTCGGTCCGTCACAATACGGCACCCGCGGATTGGTCGGTGATAAACTGGCTGAAGTGGAAGAGAAATATGATCTGAACAAAAGTGCAGAAGGATTCAGTGAAGTAGGTGATGAAACCGGTGACCTGGATGTTGAAGAAGAATTTGGTCCGGAAGAGGATACCTTACTCTGATAATGTCTTCTAAAACAGTAATTATTATTACGGGTCCAACAGCAGCTGGTAAAACAGGACTGGCTCTGGATGTTGCAAAACATTTCCATACTTCAATTATTTCGGCAGACAGTCGCCAGTGTTTTCGTGAGCTGAATATTGGTGTGGCTAAACCTGACCCCATACAACTCGAACAGGTAAAACATTATTTCATCAATTCACATTCAATACGCGATGAAGTTAACGCATCCATATTCGAATCCCTGGCCATAGAATGGTGCAATGAAATCTTTTTGTCCCATGACACAGTTGTTATGTGTGGGGGAACTGGACTATATATAAAGGCATTTCACGAAGGACTCGATGAAATTCCGGTGATTAATGCAGAGATTCGCAAAAAAATTATTGAAAATTATAGCGAATGGGGATTCTCCTGGTTAGCAAATCATGTCCGTGAAGCTGATCCTTTATTTTTTGCATCCGGTGAAATGTCTAATCCGCAAAGAATGATGCGGGCACTTGAAGTAATTCAAAGTACCGGGCGATCCATTCTTTCATTCAGGAAACAACAAAAAAAACAAAACCCTTATCGAATTCTTGAATTCGGATTGCGTATACCGAGAAATGATTTATATCGCAGAATAAACGAAAGGGTGGATTTTATGATGGAATCGGGATTACTGGATGAAGCAGTTTCACTGCTTCCTTATCAGCACATGAATGCATTACAGACAGTTGGATATTCAGAGTTGTTTGAATACCTGAAAGGCAAGTCCAGTCTGGAAGACAGCGTTTCAATGATAAAACAAAATACGAGGCACTATGCCAAGCGCCAGATGACATGGTTCAATAAAAATGAAGGCCTTATTTGGCTTGAAGATGATTTTTTTAATAAAATTCTTGCGGATTACGAAGCATCATAGTTTAATACCGAAAGTCAGGATCAGATTCCCGGTATACTGCTTCACTGTTGAATAATAATTGTCTTTTTCTGAAAGCCTGTATGGGAAATTCACATCATTCATAATGGCCTCAACATAAGTGAGGTCAATAAAAATTCCTTTTTTCCGGTAACCCACTCCACCACTTAAGGTAAATCGGTTAGCTTTTAAATCCGGCGATGAATAGGGATTCATTGAATAGGATGAACCCAGCCGGTAGGCAATTTCATTTACTTTATATTCACCGCCCAGCCTGAAATTAAATGTGTTCTTGTAATAAGATTTTATTGTATTGTTGAGTGGATCGAAATAACTGTTGTCGGGCTGATTACCATTATCATCAAGCGGAAAACTATACCTCACATCTTTATTAGCAACATATTCAATATCCGCAGTAATAAATCCCATCTTTCCTTCAGTCACTGCCCCGGGAAAAATATAAGAACCGCTTGCTAAAAGATGCCAGGGTGATTGCAGGTCATATTCCAGGCTGTTGCTCGAATTAGCAACTATATCCAAAGTATCGGATTGAATGGAAATAGTTCCGGCATACCCTTCCGTATTTGTTGTCATTGAAGAAGAAAGATGGTCGGTGATGGAATATATAGATGGTGTATGTACGGCCAACCCGAATCTCCAGTTTAGATTGGGGCGAAAAATAGCACCCAGTCTGGCATTCACTCCAACGCCCTTCGCTGAATAGGATTCTGTATAAGTATAATAACCAAAATCATTATTTTTATCGCCGCTGAGATCAGTTTCAGTGTATTGAGTTATTCTCTGATAATTTACTATTGGAATTCCAATAGAAACCCCCCAATACCATTTGTCTTTAGTTGAACCTGCAATACCAAGAGCAATTTCAGTAATGCCACCTGAACTTCGGATATCTGTATTCTGGCCGAGCATTCCACCGGCAGCAAGTACTTTGTCGGGCTGTGCGATAATTGGTCCCAGCCCCCCCTGGGACGTATCAATCAGATAAGTATAAAGCGCCATTCGTGTGCCATAGGAAAGCCCGGGAGTTGTAAAAGCCTGATCGTAACTTATTCCTGATGCCTGGAATTCTTCTTTATATGCATCAGATGCGGATGAAT
>DATHNR010000162.1:0-10451 GCA_035485835.1 Puia sp. | reverse complement strand
TCACAATCCCTTTCCTTGCGGCATAAATAGTATCTCCCGCTTTCATTCTTAATCTCAATACATACCATGATGCAGAATCAGAAGGCTTATCCGCGGATTTATTTAGGGCTGCTTTTGCATGTGCTGCAGAATCAATTAACTTATCCGGGGACATTTCATATACCTGTGCTTCTTTACCGGGAGAAATGGGGAAGAGATAAGTAAACTCCCTGTTCACAGCCGGACGCATGCATCCTTTCTGGTTAGTACTGCCATATTTGAAAAGAAGGGGAGCCTGGGGATCAATGGCAGAAATAGTAAAAAGTTTATTATACCCGGGCTTTACTTCGGCATGAAAAGGAAGAGGCTGATCGCATTTTACATTATTAAAAGTAGTAAAACCGAGTTCAAGAATATAATTGCAATAAGCGTAGTTGATACAGGAAAATACGTATGCGCCTTTTTGATCCTGCTCATATTTCACATCGATTATTCTCTGCGCAAATAAAACATGACTACAAAGAAAGAGGGTTGTAAAAATCAGGAACGACCCGATTTTCCGGAAATCAGAAAGCATGATGAGGCTTATTTCCATTTAAATTAATGAAATAAATTATAGCCACCCCGTTGTTTCTGGTTAATTGAAACAGGCCGGACAAGTAGTTTTGGATGTAAAAGCTTAATGCTCAAGGTTTAAAAGATCTGTAATTCATAATTCCCTAACATTGGCTTCATGTTGGCATCACATTGGTTTTGTTACTTTACTATGCGAGAATCCATCTATTAATAATCAACCCGTATGAAGAAGCTACGTTATTTTTTTACTCGTGTCGGCATCCGGCTTTTTTTAGCCAGGCTTTCGGCTTTTTATCCCGCGTTTAAATATTATAAAATCCATTGATGGATTTTATTAATCATTTTACCGGATGAAAATATTGTATGCCATACAAGGCACAGGCAACGGCCACCTCAGCAGGGCCCGGGAAATTATCCCCATACTTCAGAAAAAAGGAGATCTTGACCTTCTCATCAGTGGAACCCAGGCTGATGTAGTTCTTCCTTATCCGGTAAAATATCGTTTCAAAGGGTTGTGTTTCATTTTCGGGAAAAAAGGTGGTATCGATGTAATGGCCACTTATAAAAAAAGCAATCTCAAAAGATTATTTAAAGAAATCCAAAGTCTGCCGGTAGAAAACTATGACCTGGTCATTAGCGATTTTGAACCCGTAAGTGCGTGGGCATGCCGAAGAAAACATAAACACTGTGTCGGACTCAGTCACCAGGCTGCTGTCATTAATAAAAATGCACCGAAGCCCGATAAGAAAGACATGATCGGGAAATCTATCCTGCTCAACTATGCGCCTGTTTCAAAAGCATACGGTTTTCATTTCGCAAATTATAGTGAAGAAATTTTCACACCGGTCATCCGGAGTGAAATCAGAAATCCTTCGGTTGAAACAAGGGCTCATTATACCGTCTATCTTCCTGCATATTCCGATAAAAGAATTATTCGCGTATTATCGGAAGTAAAAAATATCGAATGGCAGGTTTTCAGCAAGCACAGTAAAGAAACATACAGGGATGGAAATATTTTTATACGGCCGATAGAAAATGATGCATTTATAAACAGCCTGATCAGCTGTACAGGCATCCTTTGCGGCGCAGGATTTGAAACACCCGCTGAAGCATTATACCTGAAAAAAAAGTTGCTTGTAATACCCATGAAGGGCCAGTATGAGCAACAATGTAATGCTGCTGCGCTCTCCACGATGGGTGTTCCTGTTTTAAAATCACTAAAAGATAAACATATTGATAAAATAAAATCCTGGACGAAGAATCCCCAGTCTATTCCTGTATTGTATCCCGATATAACGGAAAAAATAATTGATATGGTTATCCGTGAGAATATACTTGAAGAAGACAGGCTGAGCATTTCACTCGGCAATGGAATTCATTCAGTAAAAAAACTCAGAGAGAAAAGCCTGAAACATATCTTAAATCAATCGCCCGAATAATATGCAATTGAAGAGGGCGGCGTTTGGACATGATTTCTACTGGGGCGTTTCCACGGCTGCATACCAGATTGAAGGCGCACATGATGCAGACGGGAAGGGCTCTTCCATCTGGGATGAGTTCACCCAAAAAAGGAAAAAAATCCTCAATGGCCATCATGGGGAAACGGCCTGTGATTTTTATTACCGTTATCCGCAGGATATCCGGCTCATCAATCAACTGAACATTCCAAATTATCGGTTTTCCATTTCCTGGAGCAGAATCTTTCCGGATGGAACGGGTGTTGTAAATCAACCCGGCGTGGATTTTTATAACCGTCTTATTGATGATTGCCTTGCCAATGAAATTCAGCCTTGGGTAACATTATATCACTGGGACCTTCCGGCTGCCCTGGAACGGAAAGGTGGCTGGACGAACCGCGAAATAATCAACTGGTTTAGTAATTATGTGGAATACTGTGTAAAACAATTTGGTGATCGGGTACAACGCTGGATGATATTGAATGAGCCCATCGTATTCACAGGTGCCGGGTATTTTTTAGGAGTGCATGCGCCGGGAAAAAAGGGTCTTACCAATTTCCTCTCATCTGCACATCATGCAGCAATTTGCCAGGCAGAAGGCGGAAGAATTGTGAAAAGTCTTTCTCCTGAATCAAAAGTTGGAACCACCTTCTCCTATTCGCATATTGAACCATTAAGGGAAATAGAAAAAGACAGGGCTGCTGTAAAAAAAACAGATGCATTGTTAAACCGTTTATTTATTGAACCGCTGCTGGGAATGGGATATCCTTTGAAAGACCTGAAAATATTACAGGGGCTTGAAAGATTTTATAAAGACGGAGATACAGCAAAACTGGCTTTCGATATGGATTTTATAGGCCTTCAGAATTATACCCGTGAACTCGTGCGGCATGCGCCTTTCATGCCCTTTATAAAGGCAAAGATTATCAAAGCGGACAAAAGGAATGTTGAAAGAACCCAGATGGATTGGGAGGTGCATCCTCCCGCAATCTATCATGCACTAATGCGCTGGAGCCAATATAAGAACATAAAGGAAATTATTATTACTGAAAATGGAGCTGCTTTCGAAGATCATTATGAAGAAGGTGAAGTAAATGATCAGAAAAGAATGATCTATATAAAAGATCATATCGCGCAGGTACTTTTAGCAAAGCAGGATGGGGCTCCGGTAAATGGATATTTTATCTGGACCCTCATGGATAATTTTGAATGGGCGGAAGGCTATTATCCAAAATTCGGACTGGTGCATGTTAATTTTGAAACGCAGGAAAGAATTGTGAAAGCTTCGGGCAAGTGGTATGCATCCTTCCTGGAGAAGAAACTTTAACGGATATCCCTTAATCCCACCATTTTGTTTTTTTCCTGATCCCAGATTTTCAAGCGGAGACAGGCAACGATTTCTTTTATACGCAATGAAGTACGCTTGCAATTTTGAAGTTCCTTAAATTTAGACATCACTTCAGGAAGACGGTAAAAGGGTATTTTGGAATTCAGGTGATGAATATGATGGTATCCAATATTTCCGGTGAGCCATGCCATAACAGGGTTCATCACCATGTAGCTGGAAGATTCCATGGCAGCCTTTTCGTAGGCCCATTCATTATTATCTGAAAATGTAACTCCCGGGAAATTATGCTGGGCATAAAAAAGATAGGCTCCCATGGCAAAAGCTATGATAAAAGGCAGAAAAAATAAAAAGAACCAGATCTGCCATCCAAGCAAAATAAATAGCAAAACAGAAATTGTTATATGAATAATCAGGGCAATCAGAGAATCATAATGCTTACGCGGATTACTCACAAATGAGGCAATACACATTCCAAATATGAACATGGAAAAATATCCAAGAGCAATCGTTACCGGATGCCTGATAGCCAGGTATTCAAATTTCTGACGGCTGCTCATTTCCTCAAATTTCTTCCTGGTAGCTATCGGATAAGAACCGATGCTCGCACTGAACAATTTAGAATTATTATTGTGGTGATGATCATGGGATCTTTTCCAGATACTGGTCGGGGAAAGAATGAATACACCAAAAACTGTCATGATAAAATCTGCAAGTTTTGAATGCGTGAGTATGGAATGGTGCTGATGGTCATGATATATGATAAACATACGTACCAATAGTAATCCCGTAAGAATGCTGAAAAATAACCTGGCCGGAAGAAAAGGTATCATAATCGTTGCCGCTAGAGACAACGCAAGGAAAAGAATGGTTGTAATAACATGCATCCAGCTTTTACTTCTTATCTCCTTTGCGAAGGGTTTGGTTGCCAGTATAAGTTCTTTTCCACAAAGCATTTATGCTACTTTAATTTTGAGGTCGAACGTGTTTCCATCTCCTGTGTGTCCATAACCAATTCTCAGGCTGGCTCCGGATATCATTTTCCAGTTTCCTGGTATGGATTTCGGTAATCGTCCCGGTTTCTTCCTGCCGCAAAGGTAGTTCAATTCTATCGGCAAATACCCTGTAGTAGCCTCTTTTAACTCTTCTAATGGTGATATAAACAATTGGATAACGAATCTTTAACGCAATTTTTTCAATACCAAGAAAAACAGGAGTATCCTGATTCATGAAATTCATCCAGTATGCCCGGTCTGGTAGAGGAGACTGATCTGCGATAAATGCAGTTGCATTCAGTTCACTCCTATTCTTGAGCATGTCCCGCAATGTATCTTTCATTGGAATCAGACGGGTGCCAAAACGAGTTCGCATTCTGTACACGAGTCCATTAAAATATTTATTGGCTAAGGGATGATAGATCACATAAAGCTGATGCCTGCAACAAATACTAAATGTATTACCACCCCATTCCCAGTTTCCAAAATGACCCATCACAATCATAAAACTCTGGTTCTCTTCTGCAAGCTGATTGAAAATCGAAAAGGTTTCAGGGGCAAATTCACAATGCTTAACCATGCTTTCTTTCGAAATAGTAAGCGTTTTGAAAGTCTCCAGGAAAAGATCACAGAAATAACGGTAAAATCTTAGTTCTATTTCCTTAATCTCTTTCCGTTGTTTTTCAGGAAATGATTTTACAAGATTCTCCCGTACTATTTTCCTGCGATAACGCAGAACATAATAAATTATAAAAAACACTCCGGTTGAGAAGAAATACAACAAAGGAAAGGGTAAAATGGCGAGCAGGTAAATAAAGGGAAGGCAGATGTAATAAAATAGGCCGTGTAAGAAATTTTTCACCGGGAAAAAGCCAAAGATATAGCAATAATTCTAAGTAGATTGCGTTATAATTAGTTATTAATTGCCCAATGAGAAGCAGATTCTGTAGTTATTTTATTCTTTATTCTCTGATTATCATCGTTTGCAGTTGCAATAAAAATAATCCACTCATTACCGACACTCCGGCTGATTATTATCCGATGGTTGTGGGTAATTACATTATATACAGGATGGATTCCCTGAAATTTTACAATGTCGGATCGACTGATTCAATTATCAGTTATCACGCAAAAGAAGTGGTGGATGATACGATAACTGATAATCTTGGCAGACTCAGTTACCGGGTTATCCGTTACCTGAGTGATACAAATGAAATTGCTCCATGGACTCCTTCCATAGCATATATGGTGACGCCACTACCCGGTTCAGTAGAAGTGGTAGAGAACAATCTCCGTTTTATCAAAATGGTGACTCCGGTTCAGAATGGAGTGAACTGGATGGGTAATTCATATATCGATACGAAATCTGCTGATTCCCCTGTTCCCTATATGGATGGATGGGACTATACTTATTCAAATACAGGGATGCCTTTCAGTGTACTGATGGGAACGGTTCCTATTTCGGTTATAGTAAATGAAGCAAACAGTGTTACAGGCTTGGGAGATAGTTCGTATACACAAACAGTTTTCAGCGAAGAAGTTTATGGTAAAAATATCGGGCTCATTTATAAACAGTTCCTGTATTCAGTATATCAGTCACCCAATGTGGAATACCCTTCAGGAGCAACCATCGGATATGGATTGACTTTCAATATGGTTTCCCATAATTAATACCCTTGCGTCCTTTTTTATTTATTTTCCTCTTTTTGTTTCAGCGCGTTTTCGCGCAGGAGTATAAATACCTGGTTCATTTGAAGGATAAAAATAATAACGGATTCAGTATTGCAAACCCGGCTTCATTCCTTTCCGACAAATCCATTCAGCGACGTGTAAACCAAAATATCAGGATAGACTCAACTGATCTGCCTGTTACGGCAGTTTATATTGATAGTCTTTCTTCTTTGCCTGCGCTGCGCATCCTGAACAAATCCAGGTGGTTTAATCAGCTGCTCATTGGTTTATCTGATACAAATGTTCTGCAGCGGGTACTTCAGTTTTCATTTGTTGTATCTTCCGAGCCTGTAAACAACAGACAAATAAAAAAAATTCCAGGCAGTATATCCGCTAATCAGCGCACTGCCATTTTGGGAATTTCAGGCTTTTCAACGAACACCTGCAATCTCTCCGTAACAGATTCAATAAATTATGGCGAATCGCAAAGCCAGGTATATATTCATAATGGCGAATATCTCCACGATCTGGGATTTCACGGAGAAGGCATGACGGTCGCCATATTGGACGATGGCTTCAACAGCTATCTGAGTAATCCTGCTTTCGACAGCTTAAGAAATGATAACAGGATACTTGGAACTTATGATTTTGTGAATCAGAAAGTCAGTGTAAATGAAGAAGACCAGCATGGGGCAAATTGTTTTTCCATTATAGCTGCCAATATTCCCGGAACGATGGTAGGCACAGCGCCGGATGCCAGTTACTGGCTTTTTAAAACAGAAGATATTACATCAGAAACACCGGTTGAAGAACAAAACTGGGTTGCTGCTGCTGAGTTTGCAGACAGTGCCGGTGCCGATCTGATCACTACTTCTCTTGGTTACAGTTATTTTGATGATTCGATTTACAATTTGAATTATGCTCAGAGAAACGGGCATACGGCACTGATCAGCCGGGCAGCCAACCTGGCTGTTGCCAAAGGAATGATCGTCACAGCCAGCGCAGGAAATTCAGGCGGGATGACGAATGAGGAAAAATATGTTCTTTGTCCGGCAGACGGTGACAGTGTGTATGCAGTAGGTTCTGTAGATTTCAGTGGAGTGATTGCATACTCTTCCAGTTGGGGGCCCAATTCTTCCGGACAGATAAAACCCGATGGGGTTTCGGTTGGTGCTGGTGCTTATTATGTGGCACCGGATGGAAACGTAAATTCAGGTTCGGGTACCTCCTACTCAAATCCGAATCTCGCGGGGTTGATTACATGTCTCTGGCAGGCTTTTCCGGAATTTGGTCCACATGATATACTGGCTGCCGTACGACAATCCAGCAATAAATATAGCGGCCCTGATGACCGGTACGGATATGGATTACCTGATTTTGAAAAAGCATATTCTACTCTGCTGAATAAAAGACTTGCTGCTTATAATCAATTACTGGGAAATGACTGGATCCGGGTTTACCCTGTTCCTTTTTTGCAATCATTCAACCTTGTATTCAAACCCTCCGTAACGGGTAATGTGAATTTGGAACTGCTGGATGTTTCAGGTAAAATTATAATGAAGAAAACTGTTCAATCTACTACCGGTCAGTTGCAATTGTTAGAATTTAATATCGTTCAGCCTCTTTCAAGCGGTGTGTATTTTTTGAGATATTCCGATCAGAAGGAATCCAAAACATTAAAGCTTCTTAAATATTAATTTCACGGTTTAGATCTGCATTGCAGGAATTTTGAAAGATTTTACTATCTTAAAGTCTTAAGATGTTCATTGTAAAAATAACAGGCAGTTTAAATCGGAATAAATTTTATGGAAGAAGTTGAACCGGAAAACAAACCAGCACCGTCGAATAGTAAAAAAGATGAACGCCCTGAGGTTATAATTGTGAGGAACTGGAAAGAATACCTGGGAGAATCTTTATTGATCGTATTCAGTGTTGCCCTGGCCATCATCTTAACGGAAGTATTTACAAAAATTCACGAAAACCAGCAAACACGCGAAGTATTGCATCAGTTGAAGCTGGAGCTTATAAATAATAATGAAGCAGAAGAAGTTCAATACCGGTACCACCTCATGGTAATTCATAATATAGATTCTGCCCTGCATGATGCGAAATTACGGAAAGCTTTTTCCGACAGTGGACTAATCCATTTAACTCCTATTGCTCCGCTCGGAGTAATGAGAGAAGACCTGAATGATATTGCCTGGCAGGTCGCCAAACAAAATAATATTTTTTCTAAACTTAGCCTGGAAACATACAGATTACTTACAGATATTTACGATAACCAGGCCAAGATTATTAAATCGGAAGATGAAATTGGCAAATTGCTGCTTTCGTTCGAATCTCGTGAATCAGGAAATGCAAATACTACCCTAATCTTAATGCGAGACATTTATAAAGCATGGGCTGTTGACAGGGCACCACGATTATTGAATAATTACAAGAAAGCAATTAATGCATTGAGTGATTACTAGCTTCTCATAGATCTGTATAAATGCCATGTTTTACCGTTATCACTCTTGAGCATTATTTTCTGATCAGCATTTTCAAGTGTTACAACATAACCCGGTTTGTCATTTATAGAATAAGTGAACAGGTCGGAAATCCAATAATTGCCATACTTAGTCTTTAAATCAGATTTCAGCGTTTCGGGTAACCTGTCGGACAGAATGTAATTTGCTATACCCATGAAGTCAGCATCTTCAGAATAAAATGCGAATAAGGTTCTTCCATGCTGATTGAAAATCACTTCATAGTAATTATCCATTTTCTGCCATTGTACATTCTTTGCAAAATTAAAATTGTTGTTAAATGCTGATTCTACATATTGAGGAACATTGCCATCTTTTTTAGCGGCATAACCTACTGTGATGGTTAAAACGAAGGCAGTCATTAATGTCAGAATTATCTTTTTCATAGCTGTATATTTTATAATGTTATTAGTTTTTTAAAATATTCATCACAAAAATATATCAGGTTATTTAAGATTTTCAGGCAATGAGACGTAACTGTAATAATCTGCGACTAATGGCAGAAATCCGGAGCCTGGGCTATAATTTCAGAAGAGAAAAGGCCTCTCTGAATGAGGTTATATAGACAATATTTTCATCAGAATTACCCCTGGCTATCACACCAATTAACGAAGCTTTATGATTGGACAATTTGAAAACTGCAGCGCCGGAACTGCCTGGCCGGCTAAAAACATCAGAAGTGAAATATAAATTATCATGAGAAGGGGTTGTTAAAATTTTTCCGATGCACATTCCTGGTGATTTTGAAACTTCATTTGTATGTGTTCCATAATAAAAAACAGTATCCCCAACATGAATAAAATCAGAAGCCCATTCTCTTTCAAAGTTTAATATATGCCTGGGTAAAGGAGTACTGTCATTGATTTTATAAGCTCCTATATCGTAACTGTTCCCAATTCTGTCCATGCATTTGATAAAAAGTATCTTTTCATTGTCATATAATTTATAATATTTCCCCCCATCCGGGCGATTTCTATAATCCTGTAAGGAGTCCCTGCTATTATATAAATTAACAAGCTTCTTAAAATTCTTACGATCCTTCAATAAGTCTGGTCGAACAAAATAAGGCTGGCCAATCTGAATTTCCGTAGGATAATGCAAAAGCCCTTTAATCAATTTTCTTGAATCGGGATCAATACCGGTAAAATTATGAAGCGCAGAAAATAAATATACTTTCTGATTGTATCCAAAAAAAAACACCATCCCCCGCATAACCAATGTTTTTTTGAAATAGGATGCGGAATAGTAATAATATTCCGTAGTGGAATCCATAAGCAATGAATCTGCTTTGGATACAGATATATTCTGAAGGTTTTTTTTGATTTCTTTTATGCCGAAATGATTATTGCAATAGGAAAAAATTATGCTTATCAATAAAATAAAAGTCATATATCTCGTCATGATTTAATATCCTTATTGATAAATATATGAGTTATAAGTTGCCCCTCATGGATTCGAGCCATAATCTGCAGATCCAAATTCTGCCGTGATGCCATTACACTAAAGGGCAATAAGTGTGGGGCAGGAAAGAATCGAACTTTCGTGCCTATGATTTACAGTCATTGCTGGTTTCCCTGACCTCTGCCCCATTGCGGAAAGTTGTGGTCTTGATCCACATTCGCATAAGCGAACAATCAGTTTAGCAAACTGTCCTGAATTCCCATTCAGTTAACTTTCCTTGCGGAAGGCATAGGATTCGAACCCCGGCTTTTACACCTGCCCCAGATTTCAAGTCTGGTTGCTCACCTATGAGCGCTGCCTTCCATTCTCAGTCATTTTTACAAATAAAAAACCCCGCAATCTCTTGCAGGGCTACTTTGTGATGATTTATTTATATCCTAAAAGTCAATCAACGCCAATAGCAGCCCGTTTGGCTGGTAACTAGAGGATGATTGACTAT
>DATHNR010000161.1:0-5641 GCA_035485835.1 Puia sp. | reverse complement strand
AAAGTTTGTTGAGGTGAATACTTCATCCAGCGTATCATTATAATCAAAGCGTTCTGTGCCGCCCCAAATTTCTATCCTTGAGGCACCCAGCCTTGTTTGGGGATAAGTGGTCAGGTTAAGGATGTCCTGCAACTGGAAAGAATAATAAGTTGTGGCTGCCGGAAGAAAACCTGAAACCTGATTCAGCACATTCGTTCCGCTATAGTCCTGGTACACTGTCAGCATGATCTGATGTGGATGAGGGGAGTAATCTGCATAAACAAAATCCAGATCATAGTTTCCATAGTAGTCGAATGCAGGGCCGCTATTTTTTCTGTATAAGTACCGGCGATATGTAATTTTTACGACTCTTTTCGGAAGGTCTTCAGAGAAATAGTAGATTTTCTCAGAATTAAATAAAGAATAATCGAGAATAGCCGGATTATAAGAAGTATCTGTCTGATCGATGATGAACCGGTCATTGAGCGTATCTGTAGTAAACCGAAATTGTGATTCTATGAAATTACTGTGTTCCTGCGGATAGGTAATGATCATCGACTTAAGCGGTTTTGGAACTGGCTGGATAGTTGGAGGGGTAGTTGTGTTCTGC
The DNA here is from genome assembly GCA_035485835.1 of Puia sp. Taxonomy (GTDB): domain Bacteria; phylum Bacteroidota; class Bacteroidia; order Chitinophagales; family Chitinophagaceae; genus Puia. The sequence continues at coordinate 5,052 of DATHNR010000161.1, read as the reverse complement.
ACACCTGACTTCTGACAGGAGATGGTCAGTGTAAATAATAAGATACCAGGAAATATCCGCAGCATATCGGGTGTGGGGTCAAATTTAAAAGCAAAAACACCTGACCATTGTCGGGTGGATTATTTCAATCTTTTCAAAAATAAGATAACTTTTATAAAGCCCAAACTTGGCAATTTGCACCCACACTACGCTGCGGAATTTTATAGATATTGGATACCAATAAAGACAGTTCTTCGTTAGCTGGGTGGTCACTGTCAGATAAAACCGACCATTTGAATTGCTATAAAAAGACAAAACAGTTTATGATTTTCACCTGCTGCCTGATGGCGGGTAAAGTTGTTCGTGGACAGGATATATATTATGCTGATGTACAGGACATGAAAGTTTGGTATAATCCGGCTTTAAAAACTAATAAAACTTCCCTGTTGCATGCCAACTTTCGAAGCGTAGATTACCAGAGTATTATAGCTTATACCAGTAAAGGGGCGACCATCGAACTGCCTCTGAGCAGTCATGATAAAAAAGAAGACAATATAGGATATGCTGACCTGGCAGTCGGTTTGAATGCCGACAATTCATCTGATGGAACGATCAGGGTTTCAACGGCCATGATGGCATTTTCCTATGCACTGCCGTTGAATTATGATAATACATATCTGGCAGCGGGCTTGCAATGCGCCTACACATTCAACCTGGTGTCGCTGTCGGGTTACAATCTTTTTCCTGATCATTTTGATCAATACGGAGCATTGGGTTCTGCTCTTGCTGCCGATCCTTATCAGTCCGGATATGAATATGATTATTTTACTGCCGGGGCCGGTGTTGCAGTTTTTCATACCGGAAAAGAGAAACAATGGTATTTCGGTGGATCGATACGCCACCTGAATCAGCCTTACACCGAATGGACACATACTGTCAGATTATCTATGAACGATGGAATACAGGCCGGATATTCAGCGGCGTTCACTGATGAAGATGCATTGGGTGGATATGCCTACCTGAACTGGGAAGGCGCTGTTCATGAACAAATCGCTGGATTGCTCTATACACGTAATCTCGATGATAGTTCCAGATATGATTTTTCCCTTGGTCTTGGCTATCGGGTCGGGGATGCATTGATTCCCAATATCGGACTCAAATTCGGGGACAACAGGATAGCTTTCTATTACGAATTTATTTTGTCGGGAAATTCTGCAAACGCTTATAATCGTACCGCATTTGAGTTTTCGTATTCTTTAGTTCTCTAAATTAATATCGAAAAATTCTTATTTACCTTCAACCAATGAACTTTTAGTTGGCGGTTTCCATTTTTAATTTGTCAATCCGCTCCTTCAGGAGTTTTATTTCCTGATATATTTTTTTTATTTCCAACATCTCTGCATTGTTTTTAACGGCTTCGTCAAATTTATACCACAAAGAATCCAACTGTTTTTGCAGGAAGACTATTTCAGGTTGTAATTCTGCTGTTTGCATGACTTTTAATAAGATGCAATTCCATACGGTCCGCTATCGGGATCGTTCAATGCAACGCCGTTGGTGTGGATATTTGTTCCTTCGATAAGTAGTATGCCAGCTACATGCGGTGCAGCCATCGACGTGCCACTCAGCCTTGCATAGCGGCCCTTACTGTATGTTGAAACAATATTTACGCCGGGCGCCGCCAGGTGAACAACGTCGGTGCCATAGTTTGAAAAACGCGCAAAGTTTCCAAGACTGTCAATGGCAGCTACCGTAAAAACGTTGGGATGATTAACCCGCCCTGGCGAAGAAAGATCCGCTTTTGTCGAATCGTTGCCGGCAGCAATGGCAAACAGAATGCCTTTTTGTGCGAGTGTAAGCACCGCGTTGTCAAGCGCAGCAGAGATTGTATCAGTACCAAGACTCATATTGACTACTTCTCCGGGTTTTGCATTCTGACCCACATAATTCAGCGCCATAATAATCTGGCTGGTAGTTCCATTACCACTACCGTCCAAAGCTTTCAGCGCAATTATTTTTGTACCTGCGGCAACGCCTACTACACCAAAGGAATTATTCAGGGCACCTATTATTCCCGCCACATGTGTTCCATGTCCGTTATTATCTTCCACTGTGGTTTCAGTACTCACAAAACTTTTACTGAGTACAGTATCCACATCAAGATCAGGATGATCAATATCCACGCCGGTATCAATGATCCAAACGCGTTTCCCAGTTCCATCATCACTACCGGTGCGCCTGACGCCCCATTGTACGGTGGAGGGTGAAACGATTTCATAACAGCCCAGACCCATCGTAATGACCCGGTCCTGTTCTACCAGCTCAACTGCTGCATCCCGTTTTAATGCCAGTGCCTGATCACCTGTAAGTCTGGCAACAAATCCGGAATGTATATAATGTAATGTGGCAACCTGCCGGCTCTCCGGAATCGAATAACGGCTGAGCATGGTGGTGACAGCGTTTGTCGTAACACCCGGCGTTTGTGTATTGTCAGTTTGCATTTGTCCATCCCGTAACATGACGATATAAGTTGCATCGACGGGAGTGGAAAAGACCTTAACGGGCTCACAAACAGGTACAGCTGTCTGGCTCATTTTTACGGTCTGATCTGCCTTCTTGCATCCTACAGAAAAAAGCACGCAGGCACACAGGAGATAAAACGCGAAATGGATGGTAGTTTTCATAACTGGTGTAATCAATGAAAACGTGTACGGAGAAGCCGATGTTTCAAAAAAAATGTTAATTCAAATAGGGGTGATTCAGGATAAAAAGTTTTTTAGGGCTATTCCCAACCTGAAAAATAAGGATAATATATAAGCCCATCTTACCCATCACACAAGCCGGGGAGCGAACTTTATTTTCCCTAATTTTGGTTCCCCATGTTGATTACCACATCTCATTATAGAGAATCTTCCCGGTCTCCATGTAGTCAAATCCCGATTGGGTTAATAAATACCCTTCATCAAACCGGATGGGCGTACATCAAATAAAGCTGATTTGGACTAGATTCCCGCCATCACCCCGTACAATTCCTCTACGAGGTCACTCTGCCAGTACTCTTTGGTTCGTACATCCATGATCGTTAGCCGTCCGCCCTGACGGGCACCCGTATCAATATTAAAAATATTAACCGCCTGCATAGGTTTGTCCGTTCCCCAGTTCACGGTAGGAGTGTGACCTATATAAATTTCATTGCATTCGCAGAAATTAATAAAAGGCCCAATGGCTGGATTTTGAAGCTTCATGTTTTGGTAGTCAAGCGCCGCCAGCCAGAGTTCACGGTCCCAGTAAAATGTTTCGGGTCTTTGCAGCGCAAAAGAAAGAAAGCGGTTGAAACCGGCATGCACGTAACAATTATTTTCCCCGTCGATATAATAAAGTTTCTGCCCTTCAAAAAAATGTTGATGAGACTGCGGAATATCTTTTGAATCAAGGGCCGTCTTATAACCTTCGCGACCGCGTTTAATGAACCGCTCACGACCGGTCAGTTTCAGATAGGAAAGTGCCGTCTCCCTGCCGCTGTAATTCCAGCTTGTCGGATGATAACCGGTGCGAATAAACTCCAGGAACCAGTCGTCATGATTACCTTTCAAGGCGACTAAATGTTTAATGTGCAGCAGCGTTTCAACGCAGTCATGCACATCGCTGAACCCGTCCACGACATCACCCAGCTGAATTAGGCGATCGTTTTCGAAATCAAAACCGGACCGTTCCATGCACTGATCCAGCGCACGCGAAGCACCATGAATATCTCCCAGGACAAAGGTCTTCATAAAGGAATTGTTGGCGATAAATGGCGTGTTTTGCAGCTTCCGAAAAGGGCCGTGATTACCAGAGACAGAAATAATCCGCAACGAAGGGCCCAGCCTTCTGAGAATAATAACCCAAAGACCGAAAAGCCGGCGCTGAAACCAGCGATGAAATAAATTGCGAACTGTCGTTTCATGGTTGTAAGGTCACTGCATCGTAAGCTAAATAAAAATGTACAGTGCAATATGTGCAGCGGAGTTCTTTAGCGATATTTTAAGGTTTATTATGATTTCATAATCCAATACCAAAACCTCAGTTCACAAAACGTGAATTATTTCGCTTAGTTTGAATTGTGCGCCGTCCCCTGTCGTAGGTAGGACAAGAGCGGGAAGATGCCGCTTTATCAAGAGAAAGGTCGAAACATAGTTTTGGAGTCACGTTGATGCTGGTTTTCAGTTCGATGAAGGGCATATATAAATAGATGGCAGAATCGCTAATTTTATGTATTCATATTACTATGAGCATCCTGAAATATTGTTTATTGTTTTTCTTATTTTTTATTTCTTCGCATGCTTATTCACAGCGAACGAGCGATACACTTGAAATTACCGTAAATGGCAGATTGTATACTTCTTATAATAAAAAAGACCTTTCTTGTAGTACTACCGCGCAACTGGAAGAATATATAAAAACAAATCCGGCATCTATTGCACAATCTGTAGTTCACGTAATTTGTTATCCTGATTGGCCTCACAGGTATCAGACTTTGGATAGTGTAAATGCCATCTTGAAAAAAAACAATCTTATAGTGACACTCTTCACAGCGTACACGGAATAATATTCATCAGGCTTTATTGAGAAGATCATTATTCAATTGCGTTAGTTTGTCAGACAGCGACTTCAGCTCATGGAAAATACTTTTTACTTTTTCCAGTTCCTCATGATCTGTGATTGACTTATCCAGCAATTTTTTGTGATAACCAATTTCAGCTTCCAATGCTGAAATTTCTTCTTGTATGGTTTTGCCAGGCTGCATCAGGATCTCCCTGCAAAATACAAATTTTATGATCTTATAAAAGCCACTAAGGGTTTACCCTTAGGCCCTTATGGTTGGGCCTTCACTTTCGGCGGGTATATTCTGACACTTAATTAAAAGTGGTAAACGCAAGGACTACAGTATCTTTCCTATTTTTATTCTCCAATGAATTCACAAGTTGCTTTCCCGGTATTGAAGACCAGCCGTCTGGTCCTGCGCCACCTGGTCGCGGAAGACCGGAAAGCTGTTTTTATTCTGCGAAACGATGAGCAGGTGTCCAGGTTCAT